>CAJWIB010000042.1 GCA_913041095.1 uncultured Rhodospirillaceae bacterium
AGCCCGGCCGCTTATCACCTCCTGGATCAATAAGCTCGCCGAATGGAAAGAAGCTGACTTCTGGGTCACTAAGCTTGCCGAAGCCTTGGCTCTGATGGCGCTGCCCTTTGTCTGGATCGTGTTGCAATGGATTTCGTCTCTGGTCGCCGCTTTTGCCAGCTGGCCACATCATTTGCTTACGGTAACCGTCAGCTTATTGACGGCTTGGATAATCATCCGCCTGACCGCCACATTAATCCGGGACAAAACCTGGTCCAAGCTGATCTCAATAACTGCCTGGACCATAGCGGCGCTGAATATTCTCAATCTATTGGATGCCACCGTCGCTTTCCTCGACAGTTTGTCGATGGATCTTGGCGAGTTGCATGTTTCGGCGCTGACCATCATCAAGGGCATGATGGCCTTGGCTGTATTGCTGTGGCTTGCCCAATTTGCCTCACGCAAAATCGAACAGCGGGTCAGCAAATTACCCAACATGACACCGTCAGTGCAGGTGTTGCTGATTAAGCTGTTTAAGATATTCGTTATCACCATCGCCATTGTTGCCGCCATGAACAGCGTCGGTATCGATCTCACAGGCCTTGCGGTTTTCTCTGGTGCGGTTGGTGTCGGTATTGGTTTCGGTCTGCAAAAAATCTTCGCCAATCTCATCAGCGGCCTGCTCATTCTCGCCGACAAATCGATCAAACCGGGCGATGTGATTGAGGTTGCCGGCACTTATGGCTGGGTGAATACTCTTGGCGGCCGTTACGCTTCAGTGATCACTCGCGACGGTGTCGAACATCTGATCCCGAATGAAGAGTTGATTAACCAGCGGGTCTCCAACTGGACTTTTAGTGATACCGAAATTCGCATCAAACTGCCGATTGGCGTGGCTTATGACTCCGACCTGCCGCATGCGATAGAGACCTGCATTAAGACGGCGCAAGCTGAAGGCCGTATCCTCACCTCACCGGAACCCACCTGTCTGGTTAAAGGATTTGGCGACAGTGCGATTGATTTGGAACTGCGGATTTGGATCAGAGACCCGCATAACGGTATCGCGAACATAAAAAGTTCCGTCTATGTAAGAATTTGGCAGGCTTTTAAGGAAGAAGGTATCGAGATCCCCTTCCCGCAGCGGGTAGTTCATCTGGCGGCGGATGGCCCGGAAACTGGTTTACCGCTGGCACAGCACTCCGGCGCGGCGATCAGCTAGGCTTTTACAATTGTGAAAATGTATTAATTACTCAACTGTTGAGAAATTATCCATTAGCCAAAGGAAAACAGCTGGCGATATTTCTGGGCAATTTTTTCTGCCGCTTCATCCTCTTCACCGTCAGCCAACGCACAGCTATAGAGCATGACCGACATCCAGGGCTCTTGCTTGTGCGTGAGCGCGATTACAGCGTGGCGCGGACCGTCATTGACCGTTGGCTCATTTTTGCCGCTAAGTAATTTGGTGAAAAATCCCAATTTCTCTTGGGTGCGCTCAGCGATCACCCAGTAGCTGATACCGACATAAGCTGATAAAGGCTCTGACCACTGCATCCCCCCATCCTCGTCATCCAATTTGTTGAGAATGTGAACTTGCTCTGCATCGATCCGATACGTGCAAGTACCGTTGGTGAATTCCAAAGGCAGAGCATTAGGTACCAACCCTTCCGGGTTCACTGGCACCCCGTCAAAGTGTTTTGGAAAATGCGCAGGCAAAGTATCTTCGTTCATAACAGATCAGTGCTAATCTCGCCCGCCCGGTGTGGTAATAACATTGAGCAATACCGGCGTGCCGGCGCGGACTTTCTTCAGCCCCCGGCGCATCGCATCCTCTAATTTGTCCGGATCTTCGACCTGCTCGCCATAGCCGCCGCAAGCTTCCATAATCATCTCATAATTGGGGCTTGGCGTCAGATCGACCAACGGCATTTCGTTGGCCTTGGCGGCTTTGCCATTCGGATACATCACCCGGGTTGCCCGGTTGACGGCAAACCATTGCGAATTATTCATGACAATGGTCAGTGTCGGCAGGTTCTGCGCCTTGGCGACAAAATGCGCCGGTGTGGGGGCACCAAACATATACGAGCCGTCGCCCACCAGTAAAATAACATCACGGTTTGGGGCGGCCAGTTTCGCCCCCAAAGCCGAGCCCAGCCCGTGGCCCAATCCACCCGCCTGTCCACCGCTGACGATGCTCGACGGCACTTTGTAATCAACATGATCGATATTGACGCCCAGTTCGCTGATAATAATGGAGTCATCGGCTTTTATCTTGTTCAGACACGCCGCCACCCAAGGTGCCAGGATCGGTGTATGACCAGCTGCATCCGCCATGACTTTTTGTTTATCAGCGGCTAGTTGATCATGGATGGCGGTAATTTCAACAGCGCGAGACTTAATGGTAGCAGAATTCGGGTCAATGTGCGAAGCCAAGACTTCACTAATCAGTTCCAGGCTCTGCACCGGTTCGCCGGAAATCGCGAGGTCCATTTCAAAGCCACGATAGGGGAAACCAGCATAGTGCGGATCCGGTGACAAATGAATGAGTTTTGCCGCCGCATCAGGCTCAACATTTCTCGGTATCCACGGTACCGCACTTTCGACAACCAGCACCAAATCCGCATCAGGCAGGAATTTACCGACGGCAAAGCCTAAATTCATCGGATGTTCGCTGAGTAGGCTGGGACCGCCAACTTGTACGATAGGCAGGGCGTATTTCTCAGCTAAAACGCTGAGGGTTTCGGCCGCACCCGGACGGGCACCGACTTTTCCGGTTATAATCAGTGGCTTTTCGGCAGCCCCAATCATCACGGCAGCCTGCTCGATGACCGCGGTTGAAGGTATGGTCGTCGCATTACCGAGAGCACGTTCCCGCGGCAGTTTTCTTTCCTCACCAACTGTATGCCCTAAAACTTCCCGCGGCAGGGTCAGATAGACCGGCCCGCAAGGCTCGGACATGGCGATATCGAGAGCCCGGCCGATAAGAGTTTCGACCGGCTGCCCCTTACGCAGTTCATAATCCCATTTAACATATTCACGCAGCATGCCGCCCTGATCAAAATTCTCCTGCCCCCAGTGAATACCAATATTGCGGGAACCAATGTCGCCACTCTCGGTCAGAGGTGTGCGTCCCGCCATCACCAGGACCGGCACATTGTCCCGGGACGCATTCATCACGCCGCAGATAGTATTAGCCGTGCCGACCGTAACGTGAACCATCACCCCGGCAGGTTTGCCGGCAAGCCGGAAATACCCTTCCGCCATCGCCATTGCGACATTTTCATGCGGCACGGTAATGAATTTAGGTGTTTTCTCTCCGGCTTGTGTCGCCGACACCAAAGCTTCGATGATCGGCGCGAAATCAGTGCCGCCATTGGCGAAGACATACTCAATGCCGTTATCCATCAGGGCGACTAAAAATACCTCTGCCACAGACTTTTGATCAGCATCGGCATCTACAACTTTAACCATTCCGGTATTCCCCATCTAATATTCCAGATTAGTAAATTTTATGGATTTTAACTGGAAAAGCCTGATCGTCCAGTGCTCTTAACGTATGGTGCAATTATTTAAATCCGATTGATATAATTTACTATGATTTCTAACCTTTGGGTCAAATTGGCCTTTTTCTAAATGTCTAATATAGCTACATTAATAGTGAGACTATGCGGCTTTTCCAAAGTATTAATTAAAATACCTATCCATGGGAGAGTTAAAATGAAAAAAGGCTTATTTATTACCCTGATTGTAGCGGTCGCACTTATGTCTACTGCGGCTTTTTCACAAACCGTAGGCGTCGGTATAACCAAAGGCAGCTTTGCCAACCAAGCTGGGCAGTCACTTTCTAAAGTGGTTTCCCTAAAACCTGGTATCCAGATGCGGTCACAGCCCTTTGGTGGCTCCAGCGTCTATGTGCCAGCGGTCAATGCCGGCAAATTGGAATTTGGTTTGGAGAATGAGCTGGAATCGCTCAATGCGGTCACGAGTACTGGGATTTATCCCGGCAGCAAGCATCCGAACCTCCGGGTTGTTTCAGCTACCATTCCATTCCGCGTCGCGATCTTTATCAAAAAAGATTCGCCGATCAAATTAATCAAAGACATTAAAGGCAAGCGAGTGTCAAGCGGCTGGCCCTCACAGCGTATTATTCAGCCCTTGATGGATGGCCAACTTGATAATGCTGACCTTGATCGGGATCATACTTGGCGACTGGATCTTCGGGTTAGAATGGATGCGTAACCGACAGGCGAGCCTGCTCAAATTGCCGTTCATAAGTTCAAGCGAGTGGAAATTGATTTGTCCCTAGAACCAACTCACCAGCCATTTCCCGGAATTAGAAAAATATTTTCCGAATATGAGCTTATCCATCTCAGCAATGCCGTCATCGCCTTTCTGTTTGCAGCCTCTGCGCCAATTGCTATCGTTTTAGCCGTCGGCACCACCGGCGGGCTCACCGAAGCTGAGCTTGCCTCCTGGATATTTGGCGGCATAGCGCTGAATGGACTGCTGGGCATTGTTATTTCGCTCATTTACCGCCAACCTCTGGCGTTTTTTTGGACCATCTCCGGCACCGTGCTGGTCGGGCCGGCGTTGCAGCATTCTAGTTTTCCGGAAGTTATCGGTGCTTTCTTAGGCACCGGCCTATTGCTGCTTGTGCTGGGTCTCAGCGGCTGGATTAAGCGCATTATGGCGGTGATGCCGATGCCGATCATTATGGCGATGGTCGCCGGCGTTTTTCTTGAATTTGGCCTGGATTGGATTAAAGCCTTAGGGAGCGACCCGTGGGTTACCGGTCCGATGACAGTGGCGTTTATCTTGCTGTCGTGGAACGCTAACATTGCGAAACGCTTTCCACCGATGATCGGTGTGCTGTTGGTTGGGATCATCGCTGTCTCCTTTGCTGGCTCCTTTAGTCCTGACACTGAGTTGGAATATGTCATCATCACACCGACAATTATCCGGCCTGAGTTTTCGTGGATGACCATGGTCGAGCTAGTGGTCCCAATAGCCGTGACCGTGCTGGCAGCGCAAAATGCCCAAGGCATCGTAATCCTGCGCAATGTCGGTCATAACCCGCCAACCAATCTGATTACTGCGGCCTGCGGCGGCGCTTCGATCATCACGGCGTTTTTCGGCACTGTCTCGACCTGCCTGACGGGCCCGGTCAACGCGATTTTATCAAGCGGTGGCAAATTGGAGCAGCAATATATCGCCGCAATTATTATCGGTATTTTTGCCATTCTGTTTGGCCTGCATGCACCGCTGATGACCAAACTTCTACTGGCGATGCCGGCGTCTTTTATTGCCACGCTCGCTGGATTGGCTCTCATACGTGTTTTGCAAAGCGCCTTTGTTGTTTCCTTTGGTGGCAGTTTTACCCTCGGCGCGCTGGTGTCGTTTCTGGTGACGCTGGCCGATCAATCGATCTTCAACATCGGCGCGCCGTTCTGGGGCCTCGTATTTGGCGTGGCGACGTCGTGGCTGCTCGAGAAAAAAGATTTCGAAGGCGGGATGACGTAGCTTCTATTCCGGCTCGACTTGATGGATGTTGTGAGCATTATTGGCCGCTAGATTCTGCCGGGCTTTTTCCTGCATTTCATCATCCTCGGCACGGACCCACAGAATAACACTGCCAGCATCGAGGGCGCGGACAAAATCTTCGGCTTCGGGTACAGCCAGAACCTCCTCCAGGACTTCTTTCGCTGCCAAGCCGCTGACAGCGGCGCCGATGACCCCAGCAATGGCGCCCGCAACCGGCCCACCAGCCAGAAAAATACCTCCCGAAGTCGCCAAAGGGCCTAGGATTTTGTATTCACCGACCAAGGCCGCAACCGTGTTCTGCCAGGTCGATCCACCGCGTTCCAGAATTTCAAGAGAATCATGCGAGCTTAGCAGGCTGAGATCAGAGCGCTCAAACCCGGCCGTCAATAAATCAGCGACGGCTTTTTCCAGTTCATCCTTTTTGGCGAAGAGGCCGACGATTTCCAGCCCGTATGTCGTGTTTGCCATCACTCATCCTCCTGCCTGAATTTACACACTTATTATAATGCAGAGATCATTTGAGATCATTGATGATTGTCACATCAATAAAATTTACCGCCACGATCAAAAATCTTCAACCGTCTCAGCGATGAGTTCATCGACCACGGCTTGGAAGGCTTTTTGCTCGTCACCTGAAATGTCTTTGATTTTTTCAAAGGTTGCCAATTGCCGGTGGGCACTGGTGCCAGCTTCAATAATCCGGCGGGCGTGATGAACTTCGTCAACGCAATTCAGCGCTTCTGCATCTTCTTTAATCAGCTCGATGAGTTCCTCCAGCAGTTCAGCAAACGGCACAACACTGCCTTTGCCGAAATCGACCAAGCCTTCATCCAAGCCATAACGCTGTGCCCGCCAGCGGTTTTCGCTAATCAACATATTAGTGTAGGTGCGCCATTTTTGATTGCCGCGCCGCAGCCGATAGAGCATGCGGATGATACACAAATAGAGCGCCGCCAGACAAACCGCATCATCGATCCGCGTGCAGACATCAGCGACACGCATCTCAAGGGTTGGAAAAGTCGCGCTCGGCCGGACATCCCACCACAGCATAGTGGCATCCTTGATCAAGCCGGCTTCGATCAGCACGGCGACATGGCGGCTGTATTCGCCGTAAGATTCAAAGCGTTCTGGCAGACCGGAGCGCGGCAATTCATCAAACACACAGAGACGATAGGATTTAAGCCCGGTATTTTCGCCCCGCCAAAAGGGTGATGACGTTGAAAGTGCTAAGAGATGTGGCAGAAAATAGGCAACCTGACTCATCATTTCGATCCGCATTTCATCATCTTCGACACCGACATGAACATGCATGCCGCTGATCAGCAGTCGTCGTGCCACTGCCTGCATGTTCTCAGCCAGGAAATTATATCGTGCTTTATTGGTATGAAACTGGGTTTCCCAAGTGGCAAAGGGATGGGTCGAGGCGGCAATCGGAGCCAGATCATAGTCGCCCAACACCTCGGCAATGGTCGAGCGCAACTCAACCAATTGCTGACGGACTTCCTTAACGGTACCACAGACGCTGGTCGCGACTTCGATCTGTGATTTCATAAACTCCGGTTTCACCAGATTCTTAAGACGTTCGCTGCATTTGGTAAACGCTTCATCTGGCGGCTCGGCAAGGGCGCGGGATACCGGATCAACAATCAGATATTCTTCTTCAACCCCAATGGTCAATGTCGGTTCGGCAAACGGCATTTAAAAGTGCTCCACCTTGTGCAATTCATCGATACTCAGGACATCGTGCAAAACTTCGGCCAGTATCTCAGCCCAAAATTCAGCGCCACTCGGCGTGGCCACCAAATCCTGGCGGATTTCAACAGCGCAATGAGGCAGACCGGCGCTGCCTGCATGCATATCCAGCGAAAACGCAATATCTTTGCCGGAATATGGCTGATTATCGCCAATGTGGAAACCCTCACCATGGTCCCGCAGCTTTCGAATGACGGGTTCGGCCATGCGTGGATCGCGGTTCCATAAAACGCCGATATGCCAGAGCCGATCCTCACCATTCATTGAGGGTGTAAATGTATGCACCGAAAAGAGTGCTGGCGGCAGACCGTTTCGCCACAGATGCGCAATCCCATCGGTGATCGCATGATGATAGGGCCAAAAAAACTGATCCGTCCGGGCAATCTGTTCGGTTTCGGTCAAATCCTGATTGCCGGGAATAACGATATCATCACTCACAGCAAGAATGCCTGTCGGATCACCTGGCTGACGGTTGTTATCAATCACCAGGCGTGAATATCCGGCCAGCACCGCCATGCAGTTCAGGTCATTCGCCAACTGCCGGACCACCTCGGCTGCGCCAATATCCCAGCCGACATGCAAATCCATGGTCGCTTCATCAAGGCCGAGGTTAGCCATCTCCTGCGGCACTGTCTTGCTGGCATGGTCGCAGATCAGCAACACCGGTAATTCGGACTCGGGATTAAGCAGCTCAAATGGTTCGGGATCATCCGGGCCGATCAACGGTGTATCTCTCGCGGTGTTTTCTACGGTCATGGCGAAAATATAGAGAATTTAGAGGCTGGATAAAGCGCTTTGTCTCCACAGCGTATTTCGGTGATAGTTTATTTTTTCAATATTACGCAAAGCAGTACCAGCTAAAAGTAAACTGTCACCGAAATACTGTTAAATATATTTATGCGGGTTGATCCAGATAGGTGATCACGTACCCGGAAGGTATCCCAAGCCAGTCTTTGGCCTTTTCCTAGTCACGAAATGGAGCGTCATCAAAAGGGGCCAAGGTGCGACAAAATTTTTGAAAGATTATTATTGGTAAATGTCCGCTTTGGATAGTGGTCATATGCGGACATAAAACGCCTTAGCTAAAAGAGTTCTCTATCGAGGGTAAAACAAATATTGAGAGAGGCAATTTCTAAAGTGAAAAAATGGTAGGCACGACAGGATTCGAACCTGTGACCGTCCGCTTAAAAGGCGGATGCTCTACCGACTGAGCTACGTGCCCCCAAAATTTGACCAGAAGAGTCAAAACGCTGTCTCAATGGGAAGTGACAACGATTCACGCGGCGCAACATAAGCAGGCGGACTTGCTTGGTCAATACTAGATTTTGCTAAAATCTCTATACCCAAGACTGATTATCAGAGATATTTTTTGAGCAGCCTTTCTCTGACGTTCGAGGTAACAAAATGGCTAATATCGCCACCCATGCTGCAAATTTCCTTGACCAGAGCCGAGGAAATAAACTGATGTTTTTCTGATGCGGTAAGAAATACCGTTTCAACATCCGAATTGAGGCGCCGGTTCATACCTGTCATTTGAAACTCATATTCAAAGTCGGAAACCGCGCGTAAACCACGCACAATCAGCGAGGCATCGTGGGACACCGCAAGATCGGTCAGCAACCCTTCAAAAGGCTTAACACTCACACACTCACCCGCACCATCGGGCAGTTTGGATATCTCGTACTCGACCATGGCAACGCGTTCCTCCAATGAAAACAACGGCCCTTTTCCGGCATTGATAGCAACACCAATGATCAGCTGGTCGACCACGCGGGTGGCACGGGAAATAATATCAATATGGCCATTGGTTACGGGATCGAATGTACCGGGGTAGATACCAGTGCGCGGCATTGGAAGTCCTTTATATTATTTATTCCAACTATTCTTCGTTATCCGGGGGAGTATCTGTTGGATTTTCAACAGTTTCAACCTCTTCTGCATTTTCCTCACCCTGTGAGACGGCGGGAGCTTCCGCCGCTTCGCCTTCTTCACTGCCATTTTCATCGCCTTCAACATCGCGGAAGCGGGTGACCGAGACGACCCGCTCTTCTTCAGCTACATTAAATAACGTCACGCCACGCGATGCCCGGCCGGTAAAGCTGATGTTGTCGACTGGCAGGCGGATAAGCTGACCGCCGTCAGAAACCATCACCAGTTGATCCGTATCCATCACTGGTAAGGTCGCAATCACCTGGGTTAGTTCCTTGCCGCGTTTGACGCCCATGCTGTCGATACCTTTGCCGCCGCGCTTTGATATACGGTAGCCATAAGCTGATGACCGCTTGCCAAAGCCATCTTCAGAGACGGTAAGAATAAACTCTTCTTCCGCCGCCATTTCCTGGTGCAACTCCTGTTCGAGCTGGGCTGCCATGGCTTCGTCATTGGTCTTGTCCTCGTCACGGTCGGTATAATCGCCGCCGACCAGCCGCCGTGACGCGTTAACCGATTTCAGATACTCATCGCGCTCGGCAACTTCGACCTTGATATGTTTAAGGCCGGACATGGCAATCACTTCATCACCTCCGGCCAGTTTAATGCCGCGCACACCAGTAGAGTTGCGGCTAGCGAAAACGCGGACATCGCTGACCGGAAAGCGGATACATTTACCTTTACGGGTTGCCAGGAACACATTGTGGTCTTCTTCAAAGACCCGGACCCGCACCAAATGATCACCTTCGTCGAGCTTCATGGCGATTTTGCCATTGGCATTCACATTGGTGAAGTCAGAGAGCTTGTTCCGCCTGACCCCGCCGGAAGCCGTCGCGAACATAACAAAGAGATCACCCCAGGACTCCTCGTCTTCTGGTAGCGCCATCACCGTTGTAATGGTTTCGCCTTCATCTAGCGGCAGCACATTGATCAGTGCCTTACCGCGGGCCTGCGGCGTGCCTTGTGGCAATTTGTAGACCTTGAGCTTATAGACAATACCGGTCGATGAAAAAAACAACATCGGCTGATGGGTATTGGCAACAAACACCTGACTGACAAAATCTTCATCTTTGGTGCTCATGCCGGCCCGGCCCTTACCGCCCCGGTTCTGCGCCCGGTAAGTCGAGAGCGGCACCCGTTTGATGTAACCGCTGTCACTGACGGTGACGACCATGTCTTCGCGTTGGATCAGATCTTCGATATCGCCTTCAAATTCAGCATCTTCGATCGTGGTCCGGCGTTCGTTGCCAAACAGCTCTTTCATCCGCAGTAATTCGCTGACCAGAATCTCGAACAGCAATTCCTTGTCACCAAGAATTTTGAGATATTCCTTGATCTTGGCGCAAAGTTCTTTGAGATCGGTGGCAATTTTATCCCGCTCCAGCCCGGTTAAACGCTGCAGGCGCATTTCGAGAATGGCTTTGGCCTGTTCGGCTGAGAGTTTGTATTTGCCGCCAACAACCTGATGTTCGGGGTCATCAATCAGTTTAATCAAAGGTTCAATGGTTCCGGCCGGCCAGGCTTTGGCCATCAATTTGGTTTTGGCCTCGTCGGCGTCCTTGGCTTTGCGGATCAACACGATGACCGGATCGAGATTTTCAACGGCGACGGCTAAGCCGACCATGATATGGGCCCGGTCGCGCGCTTTGCTGAGTTCGTAAGCCGTCCGCCGTGTAATCACTTCTTCGCGGAAATCAATAAATGCAACTAGGATTTGCTTGAGGTTCATCTGCTCCGGCTTGCCGCCATTGAGCGCCAGCATATTGACACCAAAGCTGGTTTGCAGTGGCGTAAACTTAAACAATTGATTGAGCACGATCTCGGACATTGCATCGCGTTTGATCTCAACAACAACGCGGACACCGTGACGGTCGGATTCATCACGCAGATCAGAAATGCCTTCGATCTTCTTGTCACGCACACATTCCGCCATAATCTCGATCATGCGGGATTTATTGATCTGATACGGCACCTCGGTGATGATGATGGCTTCCCGGTCCTTGCCGAAAGTCTCGATATGAGTGCGCCCGCGCATCCGGACCGAGCCGCGTCCAGTATGAAATGCCTGCAGCGCGCCAGTTCGGCCAAGAATAATGCCGCCGGTTGGAAAATCAGGGGCCGGAATGTGATTTTCAATCAACTCGTCGATGGTGATTTCCGGATTATCAATCACCGCGCAGCAGGCATCAATGACCTCGCCGAGATTATGCGGTGGAATATTGGTTGCCATGCCAACAGCAATACCGCCGGCGCCGTTGATCAGCAGATTTGGAAACTCCGCCGGCAACACGGTAGGCTCACGCACGCTGTCGTCATAATTGGGCTGGAAATCGACGGTGTCTTTATCGATGTCTTCGATCAGCGAATGGGCGGAACGGGCCAAGCGGGCCTCGGTATACCGCATTGCCGCTGCCCGGTCACCATCCATTGAGCCAAAATTACCTTGGCCTTGGATTAGCGGCAGGCGCAGTGAGAAATTCTGCGCCATGCGGACGAGAGAATCATAAATTGCGGTGTCGCCGTGGGGATGATATTTACCCATGACATCACCGACGATGCGGGCTGATTTGCGGAACGGCCGGTTATAGTCGTAGCCGCCTTCTTTCATCGCGTAAATGATGCGCCGATGCACCGGTTTGAGACCATCCCTAACATCCGGCAGCGCCCGGCTGACGATCACGCTCATGGCGTAATCGAGATACGATCTTTTCATCTCATCTTCGATTCTGACCGGGGTTATGTCGAAATCAGATGGCGGCCTACCCTTTCCGTCATCTGGGTCACTGCTCGGCGTTACGTCTTCGGGAGGGATTTCATCAGGTGGTGGGGTCAAGGCATGTTCCGTTCAATTATTGGGCGTTTCAGCATTAAAATCAGCGCCAAAACAGGCTAAAAAAAACGTATTTTCCATCCCTTATTTATAGCAAAAAAAAACGCCTTTTTGCAATCTATTCAAGGGGTTTTTTAGAAGATAATTGAGGATGTAAGCTATTGATTATACTATATTTTTTTTCAGCGAGTTGGTAAGTACAAAGGTTTTATTTTTTGGTCCGTTGAAACACCTTAAATAAGTTCAATTTTCATCGAATCAGTGTGTAATTTCCTTCCCCCAGAGTTAGGAATAAAATGTGGGTGCCGA
>CAJWIB010000043.1 GCA_913041095.1 uncultured Rhodospirillaceae bacterium
CCAATCACCCGAATTTGATGAAATTGCTCCGTCGCCTTGGCAGCAAGTACCGGCCGTCCGGTAAAATAACGGGGGGCATTAATTTGCGGGGCCGGATTGCTGGCAATGCTCAATTAATGGCGTTCTCAAAATTGGCTGGAAAGGCCGCCGGTATTAATTTGCAGGGCGGTGCGGCGATGGATCTCAGCCGGGCGCGACCGATTATAACTGCAAACCTTAAAACCGGTCCGATAGTGATCGACGATCTCTTGCCCGCCAAACGAACAGCTCATCGTGATCAGAAGCTGCGTGAATTTGAGTACACCCTATGGAATTCCCAAAAAACACCCAAGTTGGTGCAGGCGTCATTTAGTCGGGCGCCGAAAAACTTGGCTACGCCAATGTCAATGCTCAAAGTGGTGGCAAAAAGCGGTGCGCCGTGGTCCAATGATCCGATTGACCTGGCTTTTCTCAAATCATTTGATGGCAATATCCAACTGCAATCAGACTCTTTGCGGTTTCAAAAATATCTGGTCAGTTCGGTTAATTTAGCTACCGCCCTCAATAGCGGTGTTTTTGATTTGCAGTGGTTGACCGGTAACGCCTATGGCGGTGATATTAAAATCGATGGCCGGGTTATTGCCGGTGACAAGAGAAATCAATTCCAAACCCGGTTTAATATCGCCGGCTTTGATGCCGGCACACTCTTGCAATCTCTGGGTACAAAGGGCTTCCAGCGAGGCGCGTTAGATATGGTTGGTGAATTTCGCACGCTTGGCCGCAGCACCGTGGATTTGGTGCGGGAGCTTGGCGGCGGCGGTACGATTTCAGTGCGTGGCCTGGATTTAAGCTCAGCAGCCAGACACGGTTCAGCCCTCTCAGGCATTGCCGGTCTGTTCCTGTCGCTCAACCAATTCGGCAACACCTTAACGCACGGTAAAACCTCTTCCAAATCGGCCGATTTTCGCACCAACTTTAAGATGGCTAAAGGCGTGGCGCGATTTGATGACATGAGTTTGGCATCCGGATTGGGTGCCGGCTCAGCCAAGGGTACGATAGATTTACCAAATTGGCGCATCAGTACAGTGGGCGAAATTGAATTGTCGCAAAATATTTTGGCCCAACTGCTACTGCGCAATTCTAGTAAACAACCTGTGCTGCCATTTAATATTTCGGGCCGCCTGGATAATCCGAAAGTTAAGTTAGAAACTGCAGCCCTCACCAAAGGCGGTATCCGCTTGCCCGGAAGCATTAGTAAAAAGCTCGATAAATTGCGGAAGAAAAAAGGGGTTGGCGCTATTCTCGATCAAATATTCCCGCAAGCGAAGTCAGGTTCTACCGGCTCCTCAAGTTCGCCTAACAGCGGGGCTCCTCCGCCGCAATCGCCACCACCTCAACATGTGCCGCAGCAACAGAAACCCAAAGTCGAGGATTTTCTCAAAGGTATTCTAAAGGGTCTCGGCAGATAATTACGGTTGGCGCGCTTCAAGTTGTTCCAAAATATAGACACGAATGGCGCTCGACAGATTGCCGTTTGGATTATTGAGCCGGTCGTTGTCAATCTCGGTGACCATTTGATTGATTGATTTTTTGTTGGTGTCGCTGAGCTCTTTCAGCTTGAGCTAAAATGCTTGTTCCAAGGATATGCTGGTGCGGTGGCCCGATATCAGGACCGAGCGTTTGCGTATCGCGCTGCGCGCTGAAAGAGCGGTATTGGCCATTAAGCTTTCTTCTTTTTTGGTTTTTTGTTTCGCCGCACCATCAATAATAAAGTCAATGGATCAAACCCACCGGCTCAGCCAGAAATTCCGAATAAAAACATAGACCTAGAATGAGCGTCCCCCGGTTTGGCGTCAATAATCGATTTTGCCAAGCTTTACTTTCTTGCAGCCTCTGGCAACCCGGTTTAAGTAGTTGGGCGAGGAGAATTTTAAAAGTCTTAGTAGGGGAAATCGAAAATGCCACTGCGGCGCGGCCATTATTATTTAGTGTTGGCGATTGTAATTCTAGCCGTTGGTCTTGGCTTGCGTGCTTTTACCGATAAAACTAAATATCCGGTTGCAACGGTCTCGAATAAAGGTCCGCAGAAAACTCAAACCAGCGGTACACCGGTGATTGGCGGGGCCTTCACTGCGATCAATCAAAACGGTGATGTTGTTACTGATAAGACCTACCAAGGTAAATATGTGCTGATCTTTTTTGGCTACACTTTTTGCCCGGATGTTTGTCCAACAACACTGGCAACATTTTCCACGGTGATGGATCTACTCGGTTCTGATGCTGCCAAAGTGCAGCCGGTATTTGTCACCGTCGATCCTTTGCGCGATACGCCAGAGCATCTCAAAGACTACCTTACTCATTTTCATAAGAGCTTCCAGGGCCTGACCGGTAATACGCAGCAAATTGAAAACGTCAAAAAAACTTTCCGGATATATGCCGCTAAATCCCAGCAGGATGAGAAAGATCCGGAGGGTTATTTAATGGATCATTCTTCGGTGAGCTATCTGATGGGGCCGGATGGTAAATTTCTAACTTTCTTTAGTTATGGTTTGGAAGCTGAGATCATCGCCACAAAGCTTAAAGAATTCTTGTAAACCGGCGGCTCCGTCTGAACATGAACCAGCCATTTTGGCAGCACAAAAAACTATCTGATTTATCTTTGGATGAGTGGGGCCGCTTGTGTGATGGCTGTGCCAAATGCTGCCTACATAAACTCGAAGACGAGAATAGTGGTGAGATCTCTTATACGAATGTCGCGTGCTCGCAGTTGGATACCGGCAGCTGTTACTGCAAAAACTACGTTGAGCGGACGCTCTTGGTGCCGGATTGTGTTGAACTGACCAAAGATAACCTCAGTGGGTTGAAATGGTTACCACCGAGCTGTGCCTACCGGTTGTTGAATGAGGGCAAAGAGCTTGAATGGTGGCATCCGTTGATTTCCGGTGATCCGAATACGGTTCATGAAGCGGGGGTTTCGGTGCGGGGGCGCATTATTGAAGAGAAAGATGCCGGTGATTTCGAAAACTATATTGTGACTTGGCCAGAGGAAGAATGATGAAGAATGAATTCTCGAAAGTCATTAGCCTGGATAGCCGTGATGTGCCGGTGCGCATCCGGCGCAATAAACGCGCACGGCGGATTATTCTAAAAGTTGATAGTGATACAGAAGGCGCCGTGGTGACGCTGCCGAGTTGGGCCAGCGAACGGGAAGCGTTGCTACTGGTGCAAGAGAAATCAGATTGGCTGCTGGCCAGGCTCAATGACTTACCGGCCAAGATATCATTTCAAGATGGTGCACATATTCCTTTGTTAGGGCAAAACTATCTGCTGCGTCATGATCCAGATTTAAAGGGCGTCGCCCTCAAGGAAAACAACACCATTTGCATCGGTGGCCGTTCCGAACATTTCGCCCGGCGTTTGACCGATTGGCTCAAAAAGAAGGCCAAAGCTGAAATCCTGGCGCGGGCCAGCGATTTTGCCGCCAAGATTGATTGTCGGCTTGGCCGCATAACCGTGCGCGATACCAGATCACGCTGGGGGTCGTGCTCGCCCAACGGTAATTTATCCTTTTGCTGGCGATTGATAATGACGCCGGATTGGGTGCTTGATTATGTGGTTGCCCATGAAGTATCTCATTTGCGCCATATGGATCATAGCCCAGCCTTTTGGCAGACGGTTGAGAGTCTCGGTGTGCGGGTTGATGAGGCGCGCCGCTGGTTGAACGATAACACCGAAAAGTTACAACGCTACGGTTAAAAAAATACTCTACGTGCGCAAGCTTCGGATAGTTTTCTAATGATAATCGGCAACCGAAGATTTAATCTCAACAATATGAATTGGCCGGCTTTGTTGACACCAATACAATCGGCTCGGCGTCTAGTCAGTAATTTATACTCGGTTAGAGGGCTATAGCCAAGATTGCGCAAATAGCGGCAAATGCCGCGGGTAATATAGCCGGCTTTAAATGACCCGAGCGCCGGAATATCTTGTTCAAACTCTTCCGGTCTCATTTTTATGTTCATAATTTGTTCCAGCCAGAGACTGACCTTAAACGAATTAGCCGGTCTGAGGCAAGAGGCCTTTTAAATTGGTGGGCAGCTTGGGAAAAAGAGGGTAAAAGCGTGACCATGCAACAGGCACAAGAAAATCTGTCTATTAAGACGACCGGTCAGGGATTATATGAGCTGACCCGCGACGTCGTTGATTGGAGTAACGGACTGGCTTTCGACACTGGGTTGCTGACGCTTTATTGCCGCCATACGTCGGCATCTTTGGTTATTCAGGAAAACGCCGACTCGGATGTGATGCGCGATCTCGAGACATTCTTTAAACAGCTCGTGCCTGAAGATTTATCGCTTTACCGCCACCGCTCGGAAGGCAAAGATGATATGCCGGCCCATATCAAAGGAGCGCTGACGCAAACGACGCTGACGATACCGCTCAGCCAAGGGTGTCTTGCGTTGGGAACTTGGCAGGGGATTTTCTTGTTTGAGCATCGGGCGCAACCCCATACACGAAACCTCGTGCTGCATATGGTGGGAGAATAAAATGTCACAGGCGCAATTGGAAAAAGGCCTCGAATTGCATCAACAGGGCAAGCTTGATGAAGCAGTGGCAATTTATCAGGAAGTATTGACCGCCGATCCAGGTAATGCGGATGCGCTGCACTTTTTGGGTTTGATTGCGCAACAGCGTGGTGATTTATCGACGGCGATTGAACAAATCGAAGCAGCTATTGCCGTTGAGCCGGAGCGATCGACCTTTTATTTTAATCTTGGCGCGACCTTCTCGGCAGCAGGCAATCTGACTGGTGCGGCGGCGGCTTACCAGAAAGCCAGCCAGCTTAAACCCGATTGGTCTGATGCCCTGGTTAATCTCGGTACGATCCTGGGTCAGCTCAAAAAATACCCGCCAGCGGAAACAGCTTTGCGGCAAGCGCTGGAATTAGAGCCCCAGAATGTCTCAGCCATGATTGGTTTAACAGCAGCCTTGGAAGGTCAGGGTCAAAGCGCGGAGGCGGAAGAGATTGGCCGGCAGGCAATAGCATTGGCTGGATCAAGTCCCGAGGTCTGGACAAATTTTGGCAATGCGCTCAATAGCCAGGAAAAACTAAGCGAGGCCGAAGACGCTTTTCGCCAGGCCCTGGCAGCGGATGCAGCCTATTCAACAGCCAGGTACAATCTCGGCAATGTTTTGAATAAGCAATGGCGCAAGTCCGAGGCGCTTGCGTGCTACCGTCAAGTGATTGAGGCTGACCCCAATTATTTGAGTGCCTGGCAGAATATGCTGCTGAATTTGCTGTATGAGCCGGAGCAGACTGAAAGCACCATTTTTGCAGCCCATAGAGCGTGGGCAAAGCAGTTTGCCTCTGCTATCCCGGCGTTTCCATCAGAAAAAACCGCCGGAAAACGGTTGAAAATCGGCTATGTCTCGCCGGATTTCAGAACCCACTCCTGCGCTTATTTCCTGAAACCACTCTTTGCCGCGCATGACCGCGATGCTTTTGAGATTTATGCCTATGCCAATCTGCGGCAGCAAGATGAAACCACGCCCTGGTTCAGGGAACAGGCGGATCACTGGTGCAACATAATTGATGTGAACGATACCGATGCAGCCGAGCGCATCCGAGAAGACAAGATTGATATCCTGGTCGATTTGGCTGGGCATAGCGCCAATAATCGGCTTGGCATTTTCGCTTTAAAACCCGCACCCGTTCAAATTTCCTGGCTCGGTTATCCTTCGACCACAGGATTGCCTGAAATCGATTACCGCTTAACCGATGAGGTGACTGATCCGTCAGGAGATGCCGACGCCTATCACAGCGAACGGCTTATTCGCCTCGAAGATGGTTTTCATTGCTACCAACCGGCTACGACTATCCCGGATGTAGGGCCTTTGCCTGTTTTGGAAAATGGTTATGTGACCTTCGGCTCGTTTAATCATACGTCGAAGATAACCGAGGAAGTCATCGAAATCTGGTCACAAATTCTAACTAGAGTTCCGGAGTCCAGGCTCTTGCTTAAAGGACGTCAACTGGACTCTGAAATTGTCCAGCAGAAAATTTATGAATTATTTGAAAATCAGAGTGTCTCCGCTGAGCGGGTAACGCTGACCGGCTGGATCACCCGGGATCAGAATCCGCTGGCGCTCTATAACAGAGTTGATATTTGTCTCGACACCTTTCCTTATAATGGCACAACGACAAGTTTTGAGGCACTGACGATGGGAGCTCCGGTCATCACCTTACGTGGCGAGCGTCATGCCGCGCGAGTTGGTGCGTCGATCCTAACCCATCTTGGCCGGTCTGAGTGGATTGTCGGGACGCTCGAATCTTATATCGAAAAGGCGCGTGAGCTGGCTGAAGATTTGCCTGCGCTTCAAGAAATCCGGGAAAATTTACGGGCGCAATTGCAGCAATCAAGTTTGGCAAATACCACTGAATTTGCCGCTAAAATTGAAGCCGTATATCAAGAAATATGCGTGAACAAACTAACCTGAACTTAATATTTGATCGACTGTCGATAAACAACGATTATAAATCGGGCGCTAAATTATTGATTTTACGTCGAGCCGTCATGGACCCATGCTGCCTGGCGCTGGACTTTTTTGGTTTTATTCCACTTTTGGAGCATTTCCGGCGCGGTGGACCTAAGTTTGTTCATCATTGCTTCATCGCCGATGTGCAAGGTCAATTCGAGGCGATGACCATTGGGGTCGAAAAAGTAGATTGATTCGCAGAAACCGTGATTGGTTGGGCCAATTACCTCGACGCCAGTATCTTCCAAAATTTGCTTACGCTCTATGAGCTCTTCCCTACTTTCGACCTGGAGTGCCAAATGCTGTACCCATTCAGGTGTGTTAGGATCTTTTTGCATCGGCGGTTCGTTTGGCACCTCGAAAAAGGCGACGCAGGAACTATCTTTCATGGCAAAAAAGATATGCATATACGGGCATTTCTCGCCGGTTGATGGAATCGTATCCTCTGATACGGCAGCGTAATATTCGAGGCCCAATAGATTGGTATAAAAATCCGCTGTTTCCTGAGCATCCTTACAACGATAAGCGACGTGATGGAGCATTGTAACTGCCATGGGCTTTCTCCTTTAGAACCATTCTATACTATTATGCCACGGCTGTCGCAAGGGGAGTTGGGTCCTGATATTCCAACATCATACGCATGAGTTGATCGGTAAGTTCAGCGCGTAACTCCAGCTCACTGTCCCATAAATTATTAGTTTCACCAGGATCTGCTTTGAGATCATAAAGCTCATCTCTGGCGTCAGGGTAGCCAACAGTGAGGCGGTATTG
This sequence comes from uncultured Rhodospirillaceae bacterium, assembly GCA_913041095.1. Taxonomy (GTDB): domain Bacteria; phylum Pseudomonadota; class Alphaproteobacteria; order Rhodospirillales; family UBA2165; genus TMED23. The sequence continues at coordinate 7,288 of CAJWIB010000043.1, forward strand.
CTCGGTTATTAAGGTGCGGATTTTCTGAAACCGGGTAAATCCGAGATTGATCCGCTGGCGGTCATCTTCGATCAGGATGGCGTCCCGATTGGTTGGCTGCTTACCCGAAATATCGCCGACTAGTGATATGCCTTGAATGCCCCAATAAGGGTTGATGCCAGCGCGGTCCAAGATTGAGGAAGAAATATCGATGGTTTGGCTGAGTGATGACGTCGCGCCTGGTTTCCGGCTATCGGGGTCACTCCAGATAAAGGGCACACGGATCATCCCCTGCAAATGCAGCGGGCCTTTTAACATCAAGCCGTGATCACCCATATAGTCACCGTGGTCGGAGGTAAAGATAATCACCGTATTTTCATCGAGGCCGAGCTCTTTAAGCTTGCTGAGAATACGGCCAATTTGGTCATCAATCATGGTGATCATGCCAAAGGTCAGCGCCATTGCTTCCTGGGCTTCGCGCGCATTAACTGCATAAGGTATTTGCGTATCACGGTTGGCTTCGCCGTTGGCTAATTGATCGCGCAGGAATACTTCCATCGAAGAATTACCCGTATCTATGGTTGCCGGCACCGGCATGTCATCAGGGTCATACATGTCCCAGTATTTGCCCGGTGGTGTGAACGGATGGTGCGGGTCCGGAAAGGAACATTGGATAAAGAACGGCGCGTCATCATCTGAGTTTACATGGTTCTCAAGATAATCCAGTGTCATATCACCAATATAGGCGGAAGGGTAAAGCTCTTCCGGCAGCTTGGTTTTCCAGGCTTGTGGCGTGGTGATGCGGTTATCGGATTGGCATTTGTCACGGCCCCGCATAGCATTACCGTTGGGTTCTTTCTCCAGCAGCCAGCGCTCATAAGCGCCGCCGACCTCATCGGAATGTCCGAGGCAAAGATCAACATGATCAAAGCCGTAGAACGGCAGTTTGACTTTATGTTTTTCATCGTCTTGCCAATAATTGGGATTTTCGTTTTCGTAACCGTCGTTATGCATATTCCAATCAAAAGCCTGCATTGGGATGCCGTTTTCATCAACGACGAAATCATCGGAGGACGGCGACCAGCCGGGTTTGTTGCCGGTCATATTTTGCAGATGAGATTTGCCGATCAGCGCCGTGTCGTAACCATTGTCGGCGAGATGTTCAACATAGGTGCGGGCGCTCAGCGATAGGGGTGTGCCGTTACAGCGCACGCCATGAACCGACGGCATACGGCCAGTCATCAAGGAAGACCGGTTGGGCATACACAGAGGATTGGCAACGTAAAAGCGGTCAAAACGCGTACCGCGCCCGGCGATGCTGTCAATGTTCGGTGTTTTAACGATATCATTGCCATAGCAACCAAGATTATCGGCGCGGTGCTGGTCGGTGATAAAAAGTAGAAAATTAGGCTTTGTCATGGGGTCTCTCATTGGTTTATTTCACAAATATATTTGTGAAGTGAAAATATCTTGACGTAATTAAGCGGAGATCAAACCGAATGACAAGGCTGGAAGGTGTCTGGTCCATCGCATAATTAGGCTTGTAGCATCCTCATTGCCATCCTACCTATAACAGATGACCAATTCCGTACCTACCATTAAAAAGCGCGGGCACATCGCCAGGGAAGATGTTGAAAGTGGCGTGCTCGAGGAAATGATAACCGAGGGCGAACTGCAAGGTCATTTTATTTGTATGCCCGAAGCCGAACGGAATAAATCCCGATGGAATTTACTCGCCGCTGTTCCACCCGACGAAGATATCTGGTTGTTTGCCTACGGCTCCCTAATTTGGAGCCCGATGATCCATTTTGTCGAACAACGCCATGCTGAGCTCTATGGCTTCCACCGGCAATTCTGCATGCAGACCAAAATGGGTCGCGGCACACCGGATCGTCCGGGCCTTATGCTGGCGTTGGAAAATGGCGGGTCCTGCAAAGGCATTGCCTTCCGGATAACTGCTAAAACCCGCGAGCAGGAATTAAAAGTCATTTGGAATCGTGAAATGGTCGGCGGGTCTTATACACCGAAATTCGTTAAGCTTCATATTGGTGTTGGGTCAGATAAAGAGATAGTCCGCGCCATCGCCTTTACCATGAACCATGCCCATGAAAATTATATTGGTAAATTGACGATTGATGAGGTGGCAAAAACTTTGGCCTATGCAGAAGGTCCGCTTGGTAAAGGCGAAGACTATCTCTTCAATACAGTCAGCCATCTTAAAGAGCTTGGCTTGGTTGATCATTATCTGTTTAAGCTTGCCCGCATGATCCGGGCACTTAAAGGTGAGGCTTAAACTTCTTCGAAGCAGAATTTCCCTGCCCCTTGTTTAGCGTCTTCGGCTAAACTTTGTAATTTCCGGCGTAAAACTTTGTTGGCGGCATTACGTGGCAGAGCATCCATAAATAGATACGCTTTTGGACGCTTGTAACTGGTAAGAGGCGTTTCCTGCATATGCGCATCGAGCACTGCTGCATCGGTATCCGGAGCCACTACACAAGCCACCACCATTTCGCCCCAGGCCGGATCTTTGATGCCGATAATAGCGGTTTCAGTGACGTTGGAGTGGGTCATCAGATGAGGTTCAACTTCGGAAGGGTGAATATTTTCCCCGCCCGAGCGCACCATATCGCCGGTGCGCCCAATTAAATTATAATCACCGTCCTCGCGGACAAAGCAAACATCACCAGTATGGTACCAGCCGTCGACAATTGCTTCGGCGGTCGCATCTGGCCGGTTGAGATAGCCAGAAAATATCAGGTCACTGGAAGCATCAACGATCAATTCTCCCTCTTCGCCCGGTTCAGCAATGTTATCAACGCCACCGCCAATTTTTATCACCCGCAAATTGGTATAAAATGCCGGACGTAATCTCGTATGCTCACCGACCGGATCAGGATTTGAAAACGGACACATAATTTCGGTGGTGCCATAGATGTGAAATATTTTTGCTGGCCATTCCTTATCAATTTTGATCAGAAGATCAGGCATGATTTCCGCCCCGCCATAGAGTACGGTTTGCAGGCTTTTCATTTTATCGGGGCTGTAGTTGGGGGCTTGGGTCATTGCGAAGTACAATTGCGGCACGGCAAACATATAAGTGATGCCGTACTGTTCGATCATGTCGACGGCTTCAACCGGGTTAAAGGCCGACTGTATATAATAGGTGCCGTTATTGCCAAGGGTGGCCAAAAACACGCCGTAAAATCCGATGGCATGGCTCAAGGGCATGAAACCCAAAGCTTTGTTATGATTGCCGTGACGAAAGCCGGCTTGGGTGGCGAGCCACAATATGCGGTGCTCGGTTGTCCGGTGGGAGAGCTCAACCCCTTTGGGCAGGCCGGTCGTGCCCGACGTGTAAAAAACAAAAGTGATGTCTTCGCGATCGGGCTTCGGAATGGGCACGAGACTCGTGATATCACCTCGGCAATCAGCATAATTTTTAGCTGGACCAGCCGCACCCCCAACACTGAGCAGGCGATCCGTATTACCCAATGTTTCAGCGACAATTTCCGCCAAAGTCTCGTCAGGTAAAATAATGGCGCCTTCGATCTCACCGATTTTAATCAACTCGGTAATTTCTTCGTGTTGCAGGCGAAAATTCATCAGCGCCGGAATGGCAGCCAATCTCTGCAAGGCCAGTAGCACGATGGCATGATCAAACAGGCTCGGCAGCACGGTCGCTATTCGCATGCCTTGGGTAACGCCACGAGCCTGCAGGCCGGCCGCCACCACATCAACTTCTTCGATCAATTGCTGATAGGTCAGGGCGCGCTCACTCTGGTCATCGATAATCGCCAGATCACTCGGTGCGCGCTGGGCGGATAGCCAGACGAGATCGTAACAAGTCTGCATAAATGTCTCCTGCTTACTAGCCGGTCATCATAACGACGTCCATTTTGGCAATCATAGCACCGCCCGTTTCATTAAATTGAGTGTAATGCGGTGACGTTTGGTGAGCTACGAAAGCGTTTTTATTGTCATAACATTCATATAGATAAACTGTGTTTTCGTTATCATCCTTGCGCGGCAGCAACACATCAAAGCGCTGGCATCCTGGCTCATCGGCTGTCGATGAAGCGGCATTCCCCCGGATCATGGGCATAAAGGCGTCTTTGGTGCCCGGCTCCAAAGTTAAGGTGACGAATAACGCGAATTGACTCATATCGGATTCCCCTGCAAATTTGTGGTTTTAAAGCCAGATGAAAACAAAGCATGTTTGAACCTTAAAAAAAACCGGAAAAAAAGATGAGTAACAATGACGGATAATCCAATTATAAATTTTTACATTGAGGCAAGCGATCTTTCCTATATTGGCGAAGACTTACAGCGCCCGGAATGTATTTTGGCGACCCGCGATGGCTCGCTCTGGGCTGCGGATGCCAGAGGCGGCGTCGTTCATATCAAGCCGGATGGCTCTCAGGAAATCATCACCCAGACTTTCGGCGGTATGAAAAATAAATTTGCCGAGGCCAGCGATGATGCAACGCGCTTTACCGAAGGCACTTTACCCAACGGTATGGCGTTTGGCCGAGACGGCAAAATATTTATTTCTAATTTCGGCACCGATGTACTGGAGGTGATGGCGCCGGACGGTGAAACAACGACGCTCTATGACAACATTGATGGCCAGGCGATCGGCAAGGTCAACTTTGTACTCCGGGATTCAAAAGATCGGCTGTGGCTAACTGTTTCGACCCGCATTAAAAACTGGATGCAGGCAATGAGCCCAAACATTGCCGATGGATATGTCGCGCTGGCCGATGAAAACGGGCTCAGGGTGGTTGCCGATGGCTTCGGCTTTACCAATGAAGTGCGCCTCGATGTCAAAGAAGAATATATTTATATTGTTGAAACCACCGGCCAATGTGTATCGCGGATGAAAGTGGCGGAAGATGGCTCGCTGTCTAAGCGTGAAGTATTTGGCCCTAGCAAGCTTGGCAAGCCGGGCAAAAATTGTTTTCCAGATGGCATTACGTTTGATGCCTACGGTAATCTCTGGGGAACCTTGGTAATGTCGGATCAGATTTT
>CAJWIB010000044.1 GCA_913041095.1 uncultured Rhodospirillaceae bacterium
TCGCCGAACCGCACGCGACCTGAATGTTTAGCAATTGCAGCTGAAATTGATTACACAGCGTTGTTAATATGTTCGAGATATTTAATTTTATAGTCTTCCGGAATTCCCAGCGACGCCTTGGTTTGAGATAGTTCACGAAACGGTTTTTGCTTATTTTTGCTGGTGTTAGACGGGTGCTGATACTCAACTGGTGGATTGTTGCAAAGTCCTTAGCGTTGCCGACAACGACGGCGATTTTACACTTACCCAATTGTTGTTCGATATGACTCATTTCCGAGGGATGGGAATTCTTGACATATTGAAAATTAAACACCTCAGGAAGAGGCGTTGCACGAATATCGCATAAGATATTCATCCCTGGTTTATAGCTCGGATAAGCCAACATCTTGGGCATTAGATTGTCGGCATCATTCTCTGAATAATGATCAAAATATTGGACAAATACGCAGTTTAATCTTGGGTAAAAAAAATTAGAGGCTGACCCAGGTAACGCTATTTAGGTGTTATCATGGGACAATGAATACTATGCTACGTTGATTTTAAACAATAAAATACCTCAATAAAAACGCACCAACTAGGAAAGCGTTATTCGTATTTATTTTATCAATCTACGCTTGATTGGCCATAGCAGTTATTTATGAATTTTTATTCGAAACCGCCGCTTCTTCGAAGGTTGCCATGCCGCTATGACAGGCGGCGGCACTGCGTAAAATGCTGATCGACAGTGCCGCCCCCGACGCTTCGCCTAGGCGCATGCCGAAATCAAACAGTGCTTCTTTGCCGAGCTTCTCAATCAAGTGGCGATGGCCGGGTTCTGCTGAAACATGAGCTACCAGACAATGATCAAGCGCGTGTTCATCTAGGGTATGAAGCACGGCTGCGGCGGCGCAGGCGACATAACCATCTAACACGACCGGAATACGTGACAAGCGAGCAGAGATAATGGCACCGCAGATGGCTGCCATTTCACGGCCACCGAAGCAGCGCAGAATTTCAAGTCCATCGGTCAGCACAGCTTTATGCAAAATTACACTCTCCTCAACAACGCGTATTTTATTTGTCAGTGCATCGCCTTCGACACCGGTGCCGGGACCAACCCAGTGGGCTGCGTCGCCGCCATAAAGTGCATGGCAAATGGCGGCTGAAGCGGTCGTATTACCAATTCCCATTTCACCGAGACACAACACGTCTAGTCCGACATTCGGACCGGACATGCCAAAAGCGACGGCTTCAGCGCAGTCGGCATCGTCCATTGCCGGTTCTTCTGAAAAGTCACGGGTTGGTATCTCAAGAGCTGCTTCCATGACGTTCAGTTCTGCGTCCTGGACTTTGCAAAGCTGATTGATGGCAGCGCCGCCGCCTTGAAAATTCGCCGTCATTTGCTGGTTCACTTCGGCAGGAAAGGCGGAAACGCCTTGCGCCGTTACGCCGTGAGAGCCGGCAAAAACAATCACTCGCGGCAGCTCGATTTTAGGCGGATGGTTACCCTGCCAGCCAGCCAGCCATTCAACGAGTTCTTCGAGGCGACCCAAGGAGCCTTGGGGTTTCGTCAAGTTCGGCTCTCGTTCGCGAGTTGCCGTAATGGCGTCCTCATCCGGTCCAGGGAAAGATTGAATAAGCTCCCGGATCGCATCCAGAGAGGTAATTGGCTTTTGTTTCATGTAGCATCCCATGATATTCTAAAATTGTAATAGGCCTGTAATATAATGCCAGGTGTGCTACACGAAAGCAAAAAACGGCGAGAGGCTAATTTTGGCTGATAAAAAAGAAAATATAGACGCAGATGATCAGAATGAAGGCCTAGAGTCGGAAGTTGTTTCTGATCTTGCACCGGATGAGGATGATTTCTTCGGCCGGATGAAAAGTAGCGTCAACCGGCAAGGCTGGTTTGCCGACCTTAAAATCTGTCTAGGCGTGTTGACGCGCCTGCCGGTTTATATTGGGGTATCGCCCGAAGATTTCTCGATCTCTGAAGCTTCCCGCTTCTTTCCGGTTGTCGGTGCGCTGATTGGATTAATCGCCGGCTTGGTGTTGTGGATCGGCAGCTGGTTTGAATTTCCGTCTATGGTGTTGGCGCTATTTGCCCTGCTGGCGATGACACTGGTAACCGGCGCGCTGCATGAAGATGGGTTGGCAGATACTTTTGATGGTCTCGGCGGCGGCACAACCCGAGAGCAAAAACTTTTAATTATGCGGGACAGTCAAATCGGCAGCTACGGTGTTATGGCTTTGCTATTTGGATTTGGTTTGCGTTGGGCTGCGTTGTCAGAAATTACTGAAATCGGAATAGATGCAGCCATCTATGCGCTCATTGCTGCTGCTGCTGCGTCGCGCGCTGCTTTGCCAGGTATTATGCATTATATCCCGGTCGCCCAGGAGGACGGTTTGAGCGCCGGTGCGGGTAAGCCGAGCTTTGACCGGGCAATTGTTGCCATCTTGATTGGTGTCGCTTTCCTACTCTTTCTGCTCGGGTTTCAGGCCAGTATTGTTGCTCTCGGTCTGGCTGTACTGGTGACCGGCTTGTTTGTTTATTTTGTGGCGACGCGGATTGGCGGTCAAACGGGGGACGTCTTGGGTGCCACTCAGCAAATCGCCGAAACAACGATTCTGCTGGCAATAGTCATGGTGGGCCTTGAATGATCACAACTAGATGGTGGTGGGTGCGTCATGCGCCTTCCGCCAGCTCACCCGGTATTATTCATGGTCAAGATGATGTCGATGCTGATCTCTCGGATCAGGCGGCGATTGATGCGCGCCGTCATAGCCTGCCCGAAGATGCAGTCTGGCTCACCAGTGGGCTTAATCGAGCGGTGCAAACGGCGGCGGCCTTGGGTGGCACGGAGTGCCGTGTGGTCCCCGGTCTGATGGAACAAAATTTTGGCGAGTGGAACGGCAAGGCCTGGGATACCATGGATAAAGCCGAAGCCCGGGCGTTTTGGGAGGATTACACAACCGAAGCGCCGCCCGGTGGTGAGAGCGTTGTTCACTTGATGGACCGGGTGTCTGATGCGGTTGCCGAGCTCTCTCATGAATACCAAGGGCAGGATATTATTGCCGTCGCTCATGCAGGATCGATTCGCTCTGCCGTGGCGATGGCACTGAATTTATTTGCCAAATCTGCCCTGTCTATTCAAATAGATAACTTGTCGCTGACTCGCATCGATTGCCTGTATGACGAAGAAAGCGGGCCAAGCTGGCGGGTTATGGGTTTAAATCTGTAAATGCTTTGCCATCCAAGGACCAAAATGATAGCGTCACCCCTTGCCGTTGGGACAGGGAATCCGGTGTAAATCCGGTGCTGCCCCCGCAACTGTGACGGACGGATTTGATCTTTGCTTTGACAAGCAACCACTGGCTAGGACTGACAATTGGCTGGGAAGGTTAGACCAAATCAAAAGCCCCAGCCAGGAGACCTCTCCAGCGGTAATTTGAGTAAAACTATATCCTCGGGGAGGAGGGCTGCGTTTAGTATGGGCGATCTCATAAATCTTCAAAAAGCGGGATATTCATTGGTGCTCGGTGGAGCGCGCTCGGGCAAAAGCACCTATGCCGAAAGTGTAATCGAAAATGTTGGTGGTGGGTTTTATATTGCCACATCAGAAGCGCTGGATGAGGAGATGGCCGCTCGCATCGCCGTCCACCGGGAACGGCGCGGTGATGACTGGCAAACCTTGGAAGAACCGGTCTTATTGCAACATGCTTTATTGTCGATCAAAGGTCGGGGTAAACCGGCATTGGTTGATTGTTTGACGCTGTGGCTCTCTAATCTCATGGAACTGGAAAAAAATATCGAAGCTGAAATCGATGGGCTTTGCGTTTTGGCCGAAGAACTGGATTATCCAGTTGTGTTTGTTTCGAACGAAGTCGGGCAGGGTATTGTCCCGGATAACGCTTTAGCGCGCCGTTTTGCCGATTGCGCCGGGCTGATGAACCAAAAAATCGCGGCTGCTGCTAACACCGTTGTCCTGGTGACGGCCGGCATCCCTCAAAAGTTAAAAATAGGAAGTAAATAAATATGGCTCTTGCTGTAAAAACACCTGTCACCGTGATCACCGGCTTTTTAGGCGCAGGTAAAACCAGTCTCATCCGGCACATGCTGGAAAATGCCAACGGCCGGAAGCTGGCGCTGATCATTAACGAGTTTGGTGATCTGGGCATCGATGGTGATATTCTCAAAGGCTGCGGTGACAAAACATGTAGTGAAGATGATGTAATGGAGCTGACCAATGGCTGCATCTGTTGCACCGTCGCCGATGATTTTATTCCAACGCTCGAAACTTTACTGGATAGGGAAGACCGGCCCGATCATATCGTCATTGAGACCTCTGGCTTGGCCCTGCCGAAACCTCTGGTGAAAGCGTTTCAATGGCCGGAAGTGCGGTCGCGGACGACGGTGGACGGTGTAATTACGGTGGTCGATGGCCCGGCGGTAAAATCCGGCTTGTTTGCTGATGATCCGGAACTGATCAAAAAACAGCGGGCGGATGATCCAACCCTCGATCACGAAAACCCCCTGGAAGAGGTGTTTGGTGACCAACTGGCCTGTGCCGACATGGTGATTGTCAGCAAATCTGATATGCTGGAGGAGGGTGAGCTGGACAGCGTGCTCGACCTTATTAATGAAGAAGCGCGCACCTCTGTTGAAGCCATTCCGGCTATTCATGGCCGCCTTGATCCGGGTGTTATTTTGGGCCTCGATGCGGCGGTTGAAGACGATGTTGATGCCCGTCCGTCCTGCCATGACGATGAAGAAGAGCATGAGCATGACGATTTCGACAATTTCACGCTTGATATTGAAGTTGCGGCTAATACCAATGCGATTATTGAGCGGGTTAAACAAGCGCTGACCGAGGAGGGTGTGCTCCGGATCAAAGGTGCCTTAGTAATTCAAGACAAACCTGCGCGTTTGATCGTTCAAGGGGTAGGTGAGCGGGTAGAACACTATTATGACCGGCCGTGGGCGAGCGATGAAACTCAGGCCGGGCAATTGGTCATCATTGGGCTCAACGGTTTTGACCGCGCTGCCGTTAAAGACGCCTTACTTAACTAGGACAAGAGAAGGGTAAAGGGACGGTATGCATCTTCTCGTCACCCAGCCAGGAAAAATTAGCGACGGTTCGGAAGCCGTCGATCTCGGTCAATCGCCGGGTGATATTGTGTTTTTGTCGGCGGCGGCGAGCGATCTGGCGATCCTCGCTGAGCAGCACCGCCTGAAAGATTACCCCTCACTCAGGCTCGCCAATTTAATGCAGCTGGGCCACAACATGTCCGTCGATGTCTATGTTGAAAATACCATCGCGCAGGCCAAACTCATAATCATTCGATTGCTCGGTGGATTGGGATATTGGCCGTATGGTATCGAGCAAATTCGCGAAATATGTATTCAGAACAATATTCAGCTGGCTGTCGTGCCGGGCGATGATACGCCGGACCCGGAACTAACCGAACAATCGACCTTGAGCGCCGACGCATGTCACCGTATTTGGCAATATTGTGCCCAAGGTGATGCCATTAATATCCAAAACCTTTTGAATTATGCGAGTTCTTTGATCGGCGACGAGCGGGAGTGGGTCGAGCCGGTGCCGTTGGTGCGGACCGGTCTTTATTGGCCGGGAGATATCTTGCCGGATTTGGATATGATCAAAAGCCATTGGCAGGAAGACCAACCGGTTAATGCCATCGTTTTCTACCACGCGCTGGTGCAAACTTCCGATCTCAAGCCGATAGATGCGCTAATCGATAGCTTGCAGACTAAAGGCGTTAATCCACTGCCGGTGTTTGTCGGCAGTCTCAAAGATCCAACTTCGGCGGAAATTGTCAAAGCGCTTTTGCAAGAAACCCCACCGGATGTTATTTTGAATGCGACTGGTTTTGCTGTTTCATCGCCGGCAGATGAAGGGATCAAGACGCCTTACACCGAGGTAGATTGTCCGGTAATTCAAGTCATATTGTCAGGTGGCACGTTTGAGGAATGGGACACTGGTACCCGCGGACTTGCGCCAAAAGATCTCGCTATGAACGTCGCTTTACCGGAAGTCGATGGCCGGCTGATCTCCCGGGCGATTTCGTTCAAAAAAAGCATCCAGTTTGATGAGGCGACCGAGGTGGCCGTGATCAAGCATGAGCCAGTACCTTCGCGCATTGATTTTGTCACTGAACTGGCGGCGTCTTGGACGCGCCTCCGCCAGACCGAGGCCAGTGAGCGCCGGGTGGCAGTCATCGTCGCCAATTATCCCAATAAAGATGGCAGGCTTGGCAATGGGGTAGGTCTGGATACCCCCGCGGGCGTGATCGCCGCCTTCAAACGCATGATGCGGGAAGGTTACGCACTGGGTGACACTGTGCCGACCACAAGTAAAGCCATCATGCATCACCTGTTGGCCGGGCCGACCAATGCGGCGGGCGAGCGAACTGGCGGTAAAGCTTATGCCACCAAAGATTATCTCAAATTTTTCAACTTACTGCCGCAATCCATCCAAAACGAAGTCACCGATCGCTGGGGTGCACCGGAAGATGATCCGTTCGTAACTGGTGAGGACTTTATTCTGCCCGCTCACATATTCGGCAATGTTATTTTGGCAGTGCAGCCAGCGCGCGGCTACAACATCGATCCTACGTCGTCTTATCATGATCCCGATCTGGTGCCGCCCCATGGCTACCTCGCCTTTTATACCTGGCTGACCCACGAGAAAGATATCCACGCGGTCATTCATTTTGGCAAGCATGGTAATCTTGAATGGCTGCCGGGTAAGGCGTTGATGCTGGATGAAAGCTGTTACCCTGAGATTGTGCTTGGAGCACTGCCGCATCTCTACCCCTTTATCGTTAATGATCCAGGGGAAGGCACCCAGGCCAAGCGCCGCGCCCAAGCCGTCATTATTGACCACCTGACGCCGCCGCTGACCCGGGCGGAAAGCTACGGACCGCTGCGTGATCTCGAACAATTGGTCGATGAATATTATCAGGCCGCCGGCATGGACCCGCGCCGTCTCAAAATCCTCGGTGAAGAAATTATTCAGTTGAGCGAGCGTATCGGGCTTGACCGCGATGTCGGCATTGAAAAAACCGATGATGAAAACCAAGCGCTAGCAAAGATCGACAACTATTTATGTGGGATCAAAGAAATGCAGATCAGGGACGGGCTGCATATCTTCGGTGAAGCGCCGTCTGGAATCCAGGAAACTGATCTATTGATCGCGCTGACTCGATTACAGCGGAAAAATGGGCAGGGAGAGAACGCCTCACTTACTCGGGCACTAGCAGGAGATTTAGGGTTGGATAATTTTGATCCACTCGACTGCGAAATGGGCGAAGAGTGGCAAGGCAACCGGCCCGAGGAGCTTGCGGGCTTTGACGGCGACTGGCGCAGCAATGGCGACACCGTTGAGCGGCTTGAGTTATTGGCGCAAGCGTTGGTGAGCGGAAAAATAAAACCGAATACAAACTGGCAGAACGCCGGCATTGTCCTTGATTTCATTCGGGATAAGCTCCAGCCCATCATTGCCGATTGCGGTGAGCAGGAACTGAGCGGTTTAATGCAAGGTCTAAACGGTTCTTTCGTCGTGCCGGGCTCTAGCGGTGCGCCGACCCGGGGGCGTTTGGATGTCCTGCCGACCGGCAGGAACTTTTACTCGGTCGATGTGCGTGCTGTGCCGACGCCGGCAGCCTGGCAATTGGGATGGAAATCAGCCACCCTGCTGATTGAGCGGCATTTTCAGGAACATGGGGAGTACCCCAAACGCCTCGCCATGAGTGCCTGGGGCACGGCTAATATGCGCACCGGTGGCGATGATATTGCCCAAGCATTGGCATTGATGGGGGTGCAACCGCAATGGGACAAACCGGCCAACCGGGTCACTGGCTTTGAAGTCATGCCATTGAATGTTTTGGGACGGCCTCGAGTTGACGTGGTGTTTCGTATATCCGGTTTTTTCCGGGATGCCTTCCCGGCGCAGGTTGATCTTTTGGACTCTGCCGTGCGCGCCGTTAGTGCGCAGGATGAATCTGAACATGATAATCCTTTGGCGGCCCAAGCTCGGAAAGACCAGACAGCGTTCATAGCGGCTGGTGAGAGCGAAGAGGATGCCGCCCGCCGGTCTGGCTTCCGGGTGTTTGGCTCCAAGCCTGGTGCCTATGGGGCGGGGCTGCAAACCTTAATCGATGAGCGTTGCTGGGAAACCGACGAAGATCTCTCCCGCGCCTATATTGCCTGGGGTGGCTATGCCTATGGCAGCGGCGCCGGAGGGGAAGCTGAAAACAGCTTGTTTGAAGCGCGTCTTAAAGGCGTTGAGGTCGTCGTCCATAATCAAGACAACCGCGAGCACGATCTTTTGGATAGCGATGATTACTACCAGTTCGAAGGCGGCATCACCGCAGCCGTGCGCGAGCTTTCCGGTCAGCAGCCTGCCGTCTATCACAATGATCATAGTCGTCCCGACACACCTAAAATCCACACCTTAAAAGAAGAGATCGGTCGGGTGGTGCGGGCGCGGGCTGCTAATCCTAAGTGGATCGAGGGCGTCATGCGCCACGGTTATAAAGGCGCCTTTGAAATTGCCGCGACGGTGGATTATCTCTTTGCCTTTGCCGTCACCTCTAAGGTCGTTGAAGATCATCACTTCGATCAGTTGTTTGACGCTTATTTGGCCGATGACAAAGTGCGTGATTTCATTCAACAGAATAATGCGCCAGCCTTGCAGGAAATCGCTGACCGGTTTGACGAAGCAATCGAGCGAGGCTTTTGGCATCCTCGCGCCAATTCGGTCGGTGATTTATTAGCGCGTCTCAGACAAGCCAAATTGGGGATTCAGGAGGAAATGGTATGAGCAAAAATTTATCAGAAGAAGAGCTTAACGCTCAAGCCAATGAAAAACGCCACAAGCACAAAGTGGCCAAAGACAAAATCCTGGCGACCAAGACCAAAGAAGGCGGCTTGCTGGTCGTTCATACCGGCAAAGGCAAAGGTAAAACGACGGCGGCGATGGGCATTGTCGCCCGCTGCATCGGTCATGGCCAAAAAGTTGGCATCGTCCAATTCGTTAAAGGCAAATGGGAAACCGGTGAGCGGGTGGTGCTGGAAGCCTTCCCTGAACTAGTGACCATCACCGCAATGGGTGAGGGCTTTACCTGGGAAACTCAGGACCGGGTGCGGGATATTGAAACTGCTAACGCGGCCTGGGCGCGGGCCAAGGAAATGATTGAAGACCCGGAGCTGGTTCTCGTGCTTTTAGACGAGATTAACATCGTATTACGCAATGACTATCTCGATATCAATGAAGTTGCTGATTACCTCAAAAATAAACCGGCTGGGAAACATATCATCTGCACCGGTCGCAACGCTAAGCCGGAATTGATCAAAATCGCTAATTTGGTGACCGAAATGACCGAAGTGAAACACCACTTCCGCGACGGCTACAAAGCGCAAGCCGGGATTGAATTTTAGACCATGCCTTCAAATTCCCTCATGTTTCAAGGTACCGGGTCCGACGTCGGCAAGTCGCTGGTCGTCGCTGGATTGTGCCGAGCCTTAGTAAAACGGGGGATGACGGTCCGGCCGTTTAAGCCGCAAAACATGTCAAACAATGCAGCCGTTACGCCGGATGGTGGCGAGATTGGCCGGGCGCAGGCCTTGCAAGCCAAAGCCTCAGGTGTTGCGCCTCACATCGATATGAACCCAGTGCTGTTAAAACCGCAATCGGATGTTGGCGCGCAATTGGTGGTGATGGGAAAAGTCGAAGGCAATTATCCGGCACGCGACTATCAGACCAAAAAAATTGAATTAATGGATGTCGTTGTCGCAGCATCCGAACGCCTCCAAGCCGAAGCAGACATCGTCCTGATTGAAGGAGCAGGCAGTGCGGCAGAAGTAAATCTGCGCGAGAACGATATCGCTAATATGGGCTTTGCCGTCGCGAGCCAAACACCTGTTGTTCTGGTCTCCGATATTGACCGGGGCGGGGTCATTGCCAGCGTCGTCGGTACCTGGGAATTGCTGCTCAAAGAAGAGCGCGCACTGGTCGCCGGCTATGTCATCAATAAATTTCGGGGTGACGTTACTTTGTTCGAAGGCGGTATTAAGGTCATTAAAGAAAAAACTGGGCTCACCTGTTTTGGTGTCATCCCTTATGTGCCGAAAGCAGCGAAATTGCCGCAAGAAGATGCGCATACTTTGGAAAACACCAAACGGGAGGTATCCAGTGGCTCTATCAAGATTGTTGTGCCCAGACTGGCTCATATTTCTAACTATGATGATTTTGATCCCCTGATCGCCGAGCCGGATGTTGAATTGCAATTTATTTTGCCCGGCGACGTATTGCCCGGGGATGCGGATTTGGTCATCTTGCCTGGCTCCAAGACCACAATCACCGATTTAGCCGATCTACGCCGCCAGGGCTGGGACGTTGATCTCGCTGCCCATCTCCGGCGTGGTGGTACAGTACTGGGGATTTGCGCCGGCTATCAAATGCTCGGCACCTATATTAATGATCAGGAAAAAACCGAAAGTGAAATCACGTCGATCGAGGGATTGGCTCATCTCAACGTTCATACTGAATTGGGTGGTGATAAATCATTAGTTGAAATCACGGCTAACTCGGCGCTTGATTGTGGAAATTTCAAGGGATACGAAATGCATATCGGTATCACCGCGGGGCCCGATTGTGACCAGCCATTTGCCAGCGTTGACGGTAAAGACATCGGTGCTGTTTCCCAAGACGGCAAAGTGATGGGCTGCTATCTGCACGGACTGTTCGCTGATGACGACTTCCGTCACGGCTTTTTATCCCGGCTCAAAGACCGGGAGATTTCCAGTGTCTCCTATGACCTTGAAGTCGAGCAAGCGCTTGACGCCATCGCCGCCGCCTTTGAAGAAGCGCTTGATATTGATGGGATGTTGGCCGCCGTCAAGTAGTTAAAAAATCAAAAGGTGCCTGGCACCTTTGTAAATATTAACCAAGCGCCTTCAGCACCGCGTCAAACGGCAGCAGGATGGCGCCGTGGCGTGGTTTGGCGTTTTTGGCAGGGGTCAGGGCGGCGAGGGCCTTCCAGTCGCCATCAGGGGCGGCAGAGCCGGTGCTCAGCATTGCTTCAATCTGATCACGCACGTTTTGAATATCAACCTTTGATTTGCCGATGACAACGTTTGCCATCACTGACGCCACCGCCTGACCGAGCGCGCAGGCTTTAATCTTCTGGCTATAGCCGGTGACCCTTTCACCATCGGTATTTAGCGCGATTTCAATGGAACTGCCGCAGAGCGGGCTGCGCAGCAAAATCTCCGCGTCCGGATTCTCCAATGGTTCCAGCCCACCTATATTGGCGGCAAGGCGAAGCACGTCTTTATTATAAATATCGTCGATCACGGTGTTTGGAATATAGTCGCCTAGAAGTTTGCTCGCCAGCCCCTAATCGGCTAAAGCACTCAAATGAAAGTTTCGGATTTTGATTTTGACTTGCCCCAGGAATTGATCGCGCAACATCTCCTAGAGCCACGGGATGCCGCACGGCTGTTGCATATTGGCGAAAATCTCAGCGATCTCGGCGTCAAAGACCTGCCAGGCTTGCTTAATCCAGGCGATATATTGGTCTTCAACAACACCAAAGTCATCCCGTCGCGCCTGACCGGCAAGCGCGGAGAGGCGACTGTCGAGGTCACGCTCCACAAGCAGGATAGCGACAATACTTGGTGGGCTTTTGCCCGGCCGGCCAAGCGTCTGCGTCCGGGTGACGAGTTGATCTTCGGTGTTGATTTTAAATGTAGTGTCGAGAAAAAGCGTGATGGCGGCGAAGTTTTACTATCCTTCGAAGGCGGTATAAGTGCGCTGATGGCCGGGCTTGATCATTATGGCTATATGCCGCTGCCGCCTTATATCAAGCGCGACAAAGGCGGTAATGTAGAAGACCGGGCTGATTACCAAACGCTTTATGCCGAGCGTGAGGGCGCGGTCGCTGCTCCCACTGCCGGGCTGCATTTCACCGGAGACCTGATGGCGGCACTCGATCAAAACAGCATCAAAAAGGCCTTTGTCACGCTACATGTCGGGGCGGGGACGTTTCTGCTGGTGAAAGCCGAGGACACTGATGATCATATCATGCATGCGGAATGGGGTGAGATTGATCAAGCGACAGCCGACGCAATTAACCAAGCCCGCGCCGCCGGTGGTAAAGTAGTCCCGGTCGGTTCGACATCTTTGCGCCTGTTGGAAACAGCTGCAGATG
>CAJWIB010000045.1 GCA_913041095.1 uncultured Rhodospirillaceae bacterium
CGCCGCTTAATATAAACAACCAGATGAGACAGAGGCTCCATTATATCAAACTAAAGTCTGGGCCAAACAGTCTAGATGATCCAACCGCTCATACATTCAAGATATCCTTGAAAGTAAATTTACTAAATATATTTGAGCAATCTGCCAGGTTGGTTGTGTGTCCCCTGTCAGCGTCAATTGGGCTTGAGGGAGGAGAACACCATGGAATACCAACTTACCCATCAGAAAAGTAGGGACATCCTGGAACGTATGCTGAAGATGCGCCGCTTCGAAGAAGCAGTTTGCGCTGTTGCTGAAGATCATTTTTTTGGACATTACCACTTATACATAGGACAGGAGGCTACAGGAGCTTCGGTCATCGAGGCGCTAGATTCTAAAGACCTAATCCTGACAACCCATAGAAATCACGGCCATATCATTGGCCGTGGGGCTGATCCAGGAAAAGCCATGGCCGAAATTTTGGGTCGAGCAGATGGTTTCAACGGGGGACGCGGTGGCACGCTTCATTTGACTGAAAGATCTAAAGGTTTCTTATCTACCTCCGCCGTGGTAGGCGGTGCTATCGGTTTAGCAACGGGTGCTGGCTATGCGCTAAAGCGTGCTCCCGGGAATACAATCAGCGTAGCTTTTTTTGGGGACGGGGCCCTCGAAGAGGGAACGGCCTTCGAAGCTTTAAACTTAGCCTCCCTTTGGTCATTACCGGTTCTGTTCATTTGTGAAAACAACAGCCACGGGGCTCCCGGCGCAGCGGCGGGTGAGTATCCATCTTCAGTTATTGCCGCCAAGGAACTGGTGGCTATCCCAGAATCTCTGGATATCAGGGCAATTTCAGTCGACGGCGCTGACGTCCAAGCTGTTTATGCGGCGGTTGCCGAGGCTATCGCCGCTATTAGAGCCGGTCTGGGACCTCATTTTATCGAAACCAATACCGTCCGTTGGCCGGGCTCCCGCCCTCTATGGCCGGAATTGTCCACCGGCGTAACGGATCTAAGCGCGGCGTGGGATGAATCACGCATTTCCGGTGAACACGCCGAATGGATTCGTGGCCACGACCCGGTGCTTAGGTTGGTCCGTCACCTGATTGACGACGGCGCTCTCTCGATCGACGAGGTAACGAAAATTGATATTGATATCAGGGACAAAATGATGGTGGCAAAATCATTTTCCCTGGCCAGCCCCTTACCTGAGCCGGAAAGCGCTCTCGAAGGCGTCTTTGTTTAATTTGGGATGTATTGATGGGGAATTCGAATGAGTAATATGACTTATGCTGAGGCTTTGATCGACGGGTTGCACGGCTGTATGTCCGAAGACGAACGGGTTAGCCTTATCGGTAGCTTTGTCCTGGGATTAGGACCGCAGCGCCATTTGGTTGATCGATTGCGCAATAATTTCGCGGATCGAATTAATGATCCTCCGACATCTGAGGCGGCGGCGGCGGCGGCGGGAATCGGTGCGGCCATGGCCGGGGACCGGCCTTTCGTCGATATTGGAACCGCCAGTTTTATTTTCGAAGCCTGGTCTCAAATTACCAACGAGGCCGCTAACGCTTATTACATGTCCGGCGGCCAGATTAAGACACCGGTAACGTTTCACATGCTTCATGGTCTTCGCGGGGGCGGTGCAGCGCAACATAGCCACAGCCCCCAGGCCATGTTGTTCAACTGCCCGGGTCTAGAGATTGTACTGCCTGCTTCGCCCAGCGATGTAAAAGGATTAATTCGCTCAGCCGTCCTCAGTGACAACCCGACAGTAGTTATCGATCACGCCAAACTGCTCGGCCTGGAGGAGGATGTACCCAAACACGATTACGAAATTCCGTTCGGCAAGGCCAATGTTCGGCGCCGAGGAGGTGATGTGACGATCGTGGCGACGTCTCTAACAGTTCAGACATCGCTGGAGGCGGCGGAAATTCTGTCTCAACAGGGTATCGAGGTTGAAGTCATCGATCCCCGAACAATAGTACCTTTGGACAAAGAGGCCATATTTTCCTCGGTTGAGAAAACCGGACGGCTGGTGGTTGTGGATGAGGCGAACATGAGTTGCAGTATAGCCTCAGAGATCGGAATGATCGTCGCCGAAGAAGCTTTTTCTTTTCTTAAGGCACCCATAGTCAGAGTAGCTCGTCCGGACGTGCCAGTGCCTTTCAGCCCACCCCTTGAAGAATATATCGCGACGGATGCTGATAAGATTATTGCAGCCGTTAAGAAAGTTGCGGTCTGACCGAGCTGCATCCTGAAAAAAACGGCTATTACTTTACGGGCACCTCAAAAAATATCTGGTTATAGCTATTCAATTTACTTCTCATATCCTTAAATTTGGGTATCATAGTTATTGTAGATAGAAGGTACTCATTAAAACGGTAAAGGTATCTATCAATCAACTGTCCCGAAATTGGGATATTAAAAGATTGGTGGCCATGCCCCAATAATAGGACTGAGTTTTTTCTAATGGTATACATTTTATCAACTGGGAATTAATAGATGTCTCCTTACCTTTGATTCTGAGCTAGCAATGGAAGTTCTACTAACTTAGAAAGCTAATGAAATTTATTGATTATTTGGTTCGCCATTTGATTGATGGGGATAAAAAACCAAAAAAAAGTGGGAGGTAAAAGTCAGATGGAGAGTGCCAAAAAACGTGTTTGCCTGGATGTCGGCGGGACATTTACGGATTGTCTGGTCATGGATGCTTCAGGCGATCTGACAAGTTTTAAGTCAGCGACAACACCAAATGATCCATCTGATGGTCTTTTGGATACCTTGAAAAAGGCAGCGGCCAATTTCCAGCAGGATATCAAAGACTTTATGGGAGATGTTGAGCTCTTAGTGCATGGTACAACTTTGGCGACGAATACTCTGATTACCGGCAAGGGCGCTAAAACGGCCATGATCACCACCGAGGGATTCAGGGATATTTTGGAAATCCGCCGGGGTATTAAACCTCTTGATATATCCTTGTTCAACCTATTCATTCCACCCAACCGACCTCTCATTCCCAGGTCCAGGAGGATTGGTGTCGAAGAGAGAACCCTCTTTACGGGAGAAATTTCTGTCCCACTGAACGAAAATGAAGTCGCCAAAATTGTAACAAGATTTAAGAAAAGCGGCATCGAAGCTATCGCCGTATGTTTCCTCCATTCTTACGCCAACGGGACCAACGAACGCCGTGCAGCGGATATCTGCAAAGAAGTGGCGCCGGACATCTATGTCACAACATCACACGAGACAATCCAGGTTTGGCGTGAGTTCGAACGTTTCAACACAACAGCGGTGGGCGCATATGTGGGACCAGCAGTGGCCAGATACCTGGTCGGATTGGAAGCGCGGCTAAAGGACTCTGGATTTGAAGGCACTTTACTGATGATGCTGGCAAACGGCCTGGTACAAAGGGTAGATCAATGCGTCAATCGAGGTGTCCATTTGCTGAATTCTGGCCCTGCGGCAGCACCAGCCGGCGCCGCCTACTTAGGCGGTCTGCTTGGCAAGAAAGATCTTGTAGCAGTGGATATGGGCGGGACGAGTTTCGAGGTTTGTATGATTCATAATGGCGAGATCATGACCACGACAGAGAGTTGGGTAGGCGATCAACGCATAGCCATTAAAATGATCGATCTGGAAACCGCAGGTGCAGGGGGGGGTAGCGTCGCCAGCATCGACTCTTTAGGCCTGCTGAAAGTCGGCCCAGAAAGCGCCGCCGCTGACCCCGGCCCGGCCTGCTATGGCAAGGGAAAAATCCCAACGGTAACCGACGCGGACCTAGTGCTCGGTTATATTCCCGATGACTATTTCCTAGGTGGTGAGATGAAGCTCGACGTCGACCACGCCAATAATTCCATGAAATCCATCAGCAAAAAAATGGGTGTGGATAAGATCAAAACAGCGCAGGCGATCTTCGATTCCATCAATACTACAATGGCCGATGAAATCACAGCCATCTCAACTAAACGCGGGCATGATATCAGAGAATTTGTTCTTGTAGCAGGTGGTGGTGGCGGGCCGATCCATGCTGGTTTCCTTGCTGATTACCTCGATATCCCGACCGTTATCATTCCGCCCGTCGCTGCTCTATTCAGTGCTTTCGGCATGTTCGCCATGGACCTCGGTCAGGACTTCGCTCGTTCTTATATCGCACGTATAGAAAGCGCTAATATTAGAGACATCGCTAATCTTTATAAGGAAATGGAGTCAGAAGCTTTTGAAACCTTCGCTGTCCACGGAGTTTCCAAGAAGGATATAACCCTCCAGCGAACTGCAGATATGCGTTATATCGGCCAGTTCATGGAAGTCGAAACAGAACTTCAAAACGGCACTTTAACAAAAAAAATCCTACACGCCGGTGCCGAGGCGTTCAGCAAGAAGCATGAAGCGCTTTATACATTTTCAATGCCGTGGAAAGGTGTTGAGATTCTCACTTTAAGACTTAAGGCGAGCGCCGATAAAGCACCGTTCCACCTGCCAAAGATTAAAAGAGGAAAAGCCAATCCGTCCGCCGCGTTGAAACGGAAACGAATGGCATGGTTTCAGGGTAAGAGGCTAAAAACCCCGGTATATGATGGCGCTCTGGTACGGGCGGGAAATAAGATCCCAGGGCCTGCTATTATTGAGGAATCAACGACCACGGTCGTCATCCCGGAAAGCTATACCTGCCGGGTTGATGGGCACAAGAATTACATTTTGACGCGCAACTAGAATTTTAAAAACGGAGGATGTATCGATGGGGAAAGTAAATGTCGATGCAACGACTATCGCCACGGTGTGGCACGGTATGCAGACCATCTGTAAGGAAATGCGTTACATTGTGGATCGCACGGCCCAAAATTATCTAATCGCCCAATTGCATGACGTGTCGGTGGGAATTTGGGGCGCCGACGGTTCCACCATTGCGGTTCCGGTGGGATTGCCTGTTCAGTTCCTAGGCACTCAATTCGCTGTGCAGGATTTGATAAAAAAGTTTGGCGACGATATCAAACCGGGTGATTTGTTTCTCACGAACGATCCGTACCATGGTGGTCACAACTGCCATCTTCCGGACTGGGGGTTCTTCCGGCCCATCTTCTATGAAGATGAACTATTGTTTTTCACCCTTTGCCGCGCCCACCAGCAGGATACGGGTGGCGCTTTCCCAGGTGGTTATTTCCCTGACGGCTACGACATACACGCGGAGGGCATCTGCATTCCACCCGTGAAAGTTCATGAAGAAGGTGTTGAGCAGACCTCAATATTAGAACTTATTTGGAATAATGTGCGTTGGCCCGAGGGTACTAAAATTGACAACTATGCAATGATCGGTGCGACGAAAATGTCGGAAAAAAGAATCATCGGACTGCTGGACCGTTACGGTAAAGATACAGTGATGTCCTGTGTGGATGAAATGCTCAAACGGACTGAACGCGCCGTTCGTAAGGAAATCAGAAAAATTCCAGATGGCACTTATCATGGCGCTGCGGCGACCGATGATGATGGTTCCGTGCTAGACGTGCCCGTTTGGGTGCGGGTCGCGGTTACCGTTAAGGGTGAAAAAATGACTCTTGATTTCGATGGCAGCGATCCCCAGCAGAAAGGGTTTATCAACAGCGTTTACGCGACCACCTACGCAAACGCCATTGCAGCGGTGGTCCTATGCCTTGATCCGGCACTGGCGGATTACCATAATCAAGGGACCATGGAGCCGATTACAGTCAGAACACCAGAAGAGTCAGTAGTCAATTGTGTCTATCCGGCAACCACCGGCGCCTCGCCGGTCAATGTGGGTGTTCAGGTAATGGAGGCAGTGTTGGAAGCATGCTCTAAGGCCCGGCCTGATCGCTCCGTCGCGTCTTGGGGAAAACACCGGGGTGATTATGTATTCGCCGTCGATCCTCGAACCGGCGAACGTTACGTGCGTACTTCCTTCGATTACGACGGTGGTGCTGGCGCCGTATGGGGGTATGACGGATATCAAGGCGTTAGCTGCCTGACCGCCATGGGAGCCGTAAACCGCGGCGATGTCGAGGAAATGGAGGCACGTCTTCCCTGGCACCTAATAAAATACGAAATGGTTACTGACTTCACCGGCAACGGGCGCTGGCGCGGCGGCCCAGGCGTCCATTGGGAAGCGCTTAATGAGGGAACCGATGGTCAGGTCTCAACTGGCAGCTCCGACGGAGATGAGGTTATGGGTTTTGGCGCTGTCGGTGGCGGGGCCTCGCCCCAAAGCCGCACTTATTTGGTACGTAACGGAGAGAAGATCAGGCTCAAGCCTCATCGTCGCGTGGTGATTAAAAACGGTGACATCATGCTTAAACATTCGAGCGGGGGTGGAGGCGTTGGCGACCCGGCCAAACGTGATCCTCACATGGTGCAAGAGGATGTGGAAAATGAACTTGTTTCTATTAAAGAGGCCAAATCCGTCTACAAAGTTGCCATCAATCCCAATACCTTGGAAGTTGATATGGCGAAAACAAAAAAACTAAGGGCAAATATCCGAAAGAAAAATAAGACGAAAAAAAGATCAGCGGCATAACAGCGTCCGACCAAATCGTCCGACGCGTAAATTCTTATTAAGTTTCCACCGCCAAAAAAAACCTCAATGTTATCGCTCTCCTCTAAGGGAGGTAAGGTCATTCATAACGGTATGATGTTACACCCTGCGTGAAACGAATCTTTTATACACCATTCTTTAAGGTAACTTCGGTATATGATGACATAACCATGACCGAATTTGAGGTGCTTGTTTTCAACACGGTATCCACACTAATAAAAACTAGTTCAGATCGGTGGGGATGCCTCTCACATGTCTTTATATGATGATGCTGATCATTTGATCTTGGTTGGCAACGCTTGTGCCGACTGGTATCGGGACTATTTGTATTCAGGATAATAGACGCCTGACCACCAATAGCTTAAATTTGGCCAACCGGATCGGAGTATTGTGGATAGAGAAAATAAAGTGATCCAAATTAGGGCGCGATCTTTGAGGATAAAAGCCTGGAACCTTCACCAGAAAAATTGGAACTTAAGAACCTCGGTTAAGTAAAAGCGTTTACTGTTTTTATAAGGTTCGCCACGGGCTTCAGCTGATTATTAGATATAGACGCATTAGTGGGTGAGCTGCGAGGCATTGGAGTTTGCAAGAATCCGCGCACCAGAATCGGCTAACTTTACCATTATATCGGACATGTTTTCATAGGCTAGTTTGCCACCTTTCTTTTTTAACTTGCCAGCTATGTACACTGTATCGACATTAGAAGCGTTGGCATAAAAAACCACGGCGTTGACGGGGTTATTGACTGGGTGCAAGTTAAAATCATCTGCACGGATTAATATGATATCTGCCTGTTTACCGGGTGTTAGGGAGCCTATTTTGTTTTCCAGCCCAAGCATCTCGGCACCATTGATGGTTGCCCATTCAAGGGCCTCAAGCGGGGAGATGGACAAACTTTCGATCGGTTTCCGCGCGTCGGCGAAAGGTCTATTGTCTATCATACGCTGGATCTGCAGCGCCATTCTCATGACGTTGAACATGTCACCCGCTATATTTGACTCAACATCGACACCGATCGAGGGACGTCCACCACAGGCCGTAACCCGTCCGGTTATCGGGTCGCCAAATCCCATTTGAATTTCAACCTCAGGTGTGACAGTCATCTTCACTCCATGATCAACGAGGATTTTCAACTCTTCATCAGATAGATCGTTTCCATGAACAACATTGAATTTTGGACTCAGGAGGCCATCTTCTTTCATTTTATAAATTCCATCAGGCACAAGGCGGTTAAAACCACCGCTCATATGGGCACTAGCCAGCAACCCATTTTCTTTAGCTAACAACATATCTTGGCTGGTAACATCATACGTCGAGTAATGCGGACCAAGTATACACATGCCGAGCGTCACCAATGTATCTTCCTGAGACAGTCGACTTTCTAATAAACGATTGATTTCACTTGCTGGATGCGGGATTTCACTGAAGTGTTTTTGCCCTTTCTTCGGATCCGGCTTTGGTGAGCCATGGCCAAACAATGCCCGGATACCAGATTCAAACAACCCATCTATGGCAGCATTTGTATGGTCCGGCGTAGGGTTGTTGTGACACCAATCCAAGATGGTGGTAACGCCGCCGTTGATCTGGGTGAGGGCTCCGGCCAAATTTCCTAGATAAATGTCCTCGGGCTTAAATCCAGCTGCGAGATTAGCGTGCATCCCGCGAAGATATTGTCCCATAGTCCAGTTTCCGGCGATGCCGCGAATACCGGTTTGCCAAGTATGAATATGGGAATCTACAAGGCCGGGCATGACTATCATGCGACTGGCATCAACTGATATTACATCGTCCGCATTAATTTTCACCGCGACTTCAACGATTTTCTCCCCGTCAATCAGAACATCTCCTTTATCAAACTGACCAATTTCAGGATCCATGGAGATCACCTGACCGCCTTTAATCAAGGTTTTTGTCATTCATTACTCCTTTTAAGAGTTTAGTAGAAATAATGATAATTGGGGAAAAACAATCAGTAGAATTGTTACTAGCAACATGATTACAACATAAGGGAATGCTCCTGCGAAGATTTGGTTCAATGTGATTGATGCATCGGAAATTGTTGACTTGACTACGTATACAGCTATTCCGAGAGGTGGGGTTAAAAGACCCATTTCGACTGCAATCACTGTAACTATGCCAAACCAAACGAGGTCTCCACCAAAATTCAGTACAATAGGCAAAACGAGGGGGAGGATAATTAACATGATAGATATTGAATCAAGGAACATACCTAAGATTATAACAAGGACTAAGTACAGTATCAAAAACCCCATAAATCCGAGATCGGCACTACCGATTAATTCACTGACGGTTTGGGGTAGACCAGATAAGGCAAGCATGCGTGCGTAAATATTAGCAGCTAAAATAAGAAATAATACGGAAACTGTCGTGTGGCCAGTTTCCATAAGTACTTTCCACAATTTGGGCCAGGTAAGACGGCGTTTGATGATAGATAAAATTAGTGCGCCAGCCGCACCTACCGCCCCTGCTTCAACAGGCGTAAATATACCTCCGTATATACCTCCCAATACCGCAACAACTAGGATAATTATTGGCAATACCATCCATGCAGCAGTACCAATTTTCATATCTATATTATAGTCCATACTAGGCCGACCAACATAACTTGGCCAGAAATGTGCCATTCCAATAATCGCAATACTCATAGCAATCGCTAAGATAATGCCGGGAATAACTGCAGCTAAGAATAAAAGGCCAACGGATTGTTCAGCAACAAAGCCATAAATGATTAACAGTAAGCTCGGTGGAATTAACATTCCAAGGATGGAGCTACCAGCAACGGTGCCAACTGCGAATTTTGGTGTATAACCGTGTTTCATCATGTGAGGCACCGCCACCTTAGTGAAAACAGCCGCAGATGCGATAGAAGAGCCTGTAATTGCTGCAAAAATAGCATTAGCAATTACTGTAGCTACGCCAAGACCGCCTTTAACCTTTCTCAGTACCCAACGAGCTACATCGAATGTATCACCACCAATCTCCGATTCGTTCACGATCAGGCCCATGAGAACAAAGAGTGGAATTACGCCGAAAAAGTAGCTCCGCAGAAACTCGTTAGAAGCTAATTTTACGGCGTTGATTGCAATGGTGGGCGTTCCCATCATCATCCATATGCCTGCAAACCCCAGGAGGATCAGGCCAACACCAATATGAATGCCCATGAAAATAACGACCAACATTCCAATCAGCGAAAAGGCGCCAATAGCTACTTTTGAAAGATCTCCCGTTGCAACGTAATAGCCACCAAGAAATAAGCCCAATATTATGAGAAGATAATAAAGTTGAAGCGGTTCTTTTTCAGACAAAGACATTCGCACGATAATCTGCCGTCGAAACTCAAATAAATTCTCAATAAAAAGGGAAAGGTACTTAACCGCCACCATGACCGACCCAATGAAGATAATTAGTCGCAAAGGCCATACAAGGACAGTAAAGTCACCCTCAACACCAAACTTAAGATCAGGCCAAGCTTCTTCAAATTTTGTGATTGCGCCGAAAGCAATCAACCCAAATACGAAGATACCACCTAATGAAAAAATGATCTGGAATAACGTATAAGTAATAGGGCGATTTCTGCTTAATGGTTCAATGAACATCTCTGCTCGGGCAAAGCGTCCCACATGAAGTGAATGAGCCAATTGGAGGTACAGGGCCCCGATCAACGAGTAACCAACGATTTCGGGAACACCTCGGATAGGGACGTTATAAAATGCACGGGCGATGATGTCTGAACAGATGAGGAACATCAGTGCGAAAACCCACAGGGTACCCACGCTGTTTAAAATAGATATTGTTCGTGTAAAAATATTGGCGAGACGCCGGTAGAAACCGGGAGCCCCGCCTTTATCTAAGGTTTCACTGTGATTGGCAATTGCCAAATTTATTTATCCCAATCGCGAAGAGGTTTTTCTCCAGCTTTGCGGACAATAGCCATGTAGGCCTTCATGACCTTCTCTCCGGGTAGTCCTTTTGCCTTCATTCGCTTGACCCATTGACCCGCTAAATCGGGCAGACCTGCGGCCCACTTCTTCTGCTCTGCCAAAGGAAGAGTTGAGACCTTTGCGCCAGCTTTCGGCAAAAGTTTTTTTAGAGTTGCCGTATGAAAGCCCTTAACCCTTTTTGCTACCAGTTTACCGTACCCTTTGCCAATGTCATGAAACATTTTTTGTAGTTCAGGTGGCAAGCGATCGTAAGTGTTCTTGTTCATAGTAAGAGCGCCGGTCATGCCACCGCCAAGACCTACCTCAATAATATAAGGAGCAGCTTCATGCAGCTTGAAAGGGAAGATGCCCGTAACTGGCACAATCGCACCATGGGCAACGCCTGTCTTGATACCGTTATAATAAACGGGCAAGCCTCCGTTCACGCCAATGGCGCCTGTTCCCTTGAGCCATGCAGCCGATGCTCCTGGAGCATAGAATTTTTTCCCCTTAAGATCAGCTACCGACTTTATGGGTGTTTTAGAAATCAGGGCATAATCATCAATAGCCTGAGGTCCCAGATAAACCTGATTATTCCTTAGGAAAGCTTGCCTCATGGCTGGGATATCCTTGTGAAGTTGGTTTTCGATGTCTGCTGCCAACTCAACATTTCCAGTTACAAACGGGATGTAGAATGTAACATTTTGCAATGGTAGCTTATTGGGTTCCCATAAAGTGCCAACCCACCCAACATCACCTAGTCCATCGCCAATGCCTTCTAAAGTATTTTTGAAATTATAAAGTGCGCCAGCATACGCCTCAGTCCATTTAAGCGTGTGGCCTAGAGCTTTGGCTCGCTTAGTAGATTCTGGAACAACAAAATCTTGAATGGTTTTTACCCATGGAACAACTGGCGGGTGACTCGAACTAGCCGTTAGTTTAAATTCCGCCGCCCTTAGAGAACCGAACGAAACGGCTGCAAAAAACGCAATTACCGCCGCGCAAATAAGTATGCTTTTTATTAAATTCATATCATAGACCTCCCATAATTAAGATATTTAAATCAGTGGTATACCACTGATTTATCTTATGCAATTGTTAAAGCATTGTCACGTTAACTGACGGTAGGCACAAATGTTGTTTGCCAAATTTTTAGGTGGTAGCACCCGCGTCTTCCCACACATCAAAGCGTTGGAGCGATATTTCTTAAAGATTTTCCGTTTGAGTAAATGGCGTTGAAGATAGAAAATTTTAATTCTTAAGTCGACTACACCACATCGAAGATTAAGCGGTCAAGCGTTCCACGGTTGATCATCGACAGGTACGTTTGTACCACATCAGGTACGGTCTCAATATTGGTTATGGAATTCCGAGCATCTTCGGCGGTCTTCCAGGTGATCGCGATCAACCACGTACCATCGTCGCTTTTACCAATCCCGCGGTGAATAAATCCTGGCTGCTTGCTGGTGAATTCCTCACCCGCTTGGCGATTAACCGCTAAGAAAGCGTCAGAATTGATCCCGTCATTCAACTGGTAATTCACTAACTCAATGGCGTAGGGTGGTGTAAGGTTGGGTGTAGCAAAATCGTTGATGCGGGTCACGGGTGCCGGCGAGAGAACCGTTAACTAAACTCGCTTTTATATCAAAAACGGATCAGTTATAGGGGGGGGGCAGGACAACCGGGACCGGTG
>CAJWIB010000046.1 GCA_913041095.1 uncultured Rhodospirillaceae bacterium
TGAGTTAAAGCCACAATAAATTTGTCAGTTATTTTTTGGAGATTTTAGTGAAAAGGTTGCGCGATAGTTTCTCAGGATGTAATTAGCCGGTGTATACTTATCGCCAAAAAGAAATGGGGGCCACCACATGAATGCCGCACCTGAAAAAGACGAAATTGACTTAGCCGCCCAGGAAACGGTCCGTGAAGCGCGGACGCGCACGGGTCCTTTGGACGTCAATGCACTGGATATGATGTTTCGCGCTAACCGTTCGTTTAATGGTTGGAAAGACGATCCGGTGAGCGACGATCAGCTAAAAGAAATTTACGACCTTATGAAGCTCTGCCCAACCAGCGCCAATTGCTGCCCCTTGCGGATAAAATTTATCCGCTCAGATGAAGCCAAGGAGAAATTGGGTCCGGTGGTGATGGAACCCAACCGCGCTAAAACATTGCAGGCGCCGGTAACGGCCATTCTCGGGTTTGATCATGATTTTTATCAGCATATGCCAAAACTGACACCGCACCGACCAACCGATATAAAGGATCGCATGGAGCAAAATCCCGACATGATCCCCTGGTGGGTAAATTTGAATGGTGGCTTGCAGGCAGCTTATTTCATGATGGCGGTACGAGCTGTCGGCCTTGATGTGGGGCCGATGCAGGGCGTCGATAAACCCAGCATGGATGCGCTTTATTGGTCTGGCACTAAGGTCAAGACAGCGTTTATCTGCAGCATTGGCCGCGGCGATGAGAGCACGATCTTCAAAAAACTGCCGCGGTTTGATTTCGACGAAGCCTGCGAGTTGCTTTAAGCCGCCAAAACACTTGTAATATCGGCGGAAATCTTTAAAACCGGCGCGGTGTGGGCAGAAGCTTACGCCGTTCGCTTTTAACACGATTTTCATAAAAAAATTGACGCCATGACAGATACCGAACTCCATCCCTTTCGCACCCATAATTGTGGTGAACTTCGCCGTGATAATACTGGCGAGACTGTTCGCCTGTCGGGCTGGATCCATCGTAAGCGCGATCACGGTAATCTACTGTTTGTCGACCTCAGGGATCATTATGGCTTAACTCAATTAGTCATCGAAAATACCGGCCCGATCTTTGAAGTGTTGGAGCATGCGCGGGCGGAAACGGTGATCACGGTGACCGGCAAGCTTGAAAAGCGCTCGGACGATACCATTAATCCGGAATTACCGACGGGTGAAGTCGAGCTTCGCATTGAAGACATCAATGTGGAAAGCTCAGCGGATGAGTTACCGATGCAAGTCTTTGGCGACGCTGATTTCCCGGAAGATATTCGACTCAGCCATCGTTTTTTAGATCTCCGCCGGGAAGACGTACACAAAAATATCGTGCTGCGCAGCAATGTCATTTCTTCAATCCGCCGCCGCATGACCGAGAGCGGTTTTATAGAAATGCAGACGCCGATTTTGACTACAACTTCCCCAGAAGGTGCGCGTGACTATCTGGTGCCGAGCCGAATTCATCCTGGTAAGTTCTATGCATTGCCCCAAGCGCCGCAGATTTTCAAACAAATGCTAATGGTCTCGGGTTTTGATAAATATTTTCAGATTGCGCCGTGTTTTAGAGATGAAGACGCCCGCGCCGACCGTTCGCCCGGCGAGTTCTATCAACTTGATTTTGAGATGTCTTATGTGACGCAAGAAGATGTTTTTGGAGCGATTGAGCCGGTGTTGCATGGTGTATTTGAAGAATTTTCCGGCGACCGAGAAGTGTCAGCGCTGCCGTTTCCACGCATTGCATTCGCCGATTCCATGCGCTGGTATGGCTCTGACAAGCCGGATCTCCGTAATCCCCTGAAAATGGGCAATGCCACTCATATCTTTGCCGGCTCCGGCTTTAAAATATTTGCCGGTATGATCGAAAAAGACTCAAATGTTGAAGTTTGGGCGATCCCCGCACCAAAAGGCGGCAGCCGGGCATTTTGTGACCGGATGAATTCCTGGGCGCAGGGCGAAGGCCAGCCGGGCCTCGGCTATATTTTCTTCCGCGATGGTGAAGGCGCCGGGCCTCTTGCCAAGAACATTGGCGCGGAACGAACCGAACAACTGCGCACAGAATTAGAGCTCAGTGATGGTGATGCGGTGTTCTTTGTCGCCGGTCTGCCGAAAACATTCGCGCCGTTTGCCGCTGCCGCGCGCAATAAAGTTTGCGAAGAGTTGGATATTCTCGAAAAAGACTACTTCAAATTCTGCTGGATCAATGACTATCCAATGTATGAAATGGATGAAGAGACAGGTCAGATCGATTTCAGTCACAATCCCTTCTCGATGCCGCAAGGCGGATTGGAAGCGCTCGAAAACGAAAACCCGCTCGAAATACTCGCCTACCAGTATGACATCGTTTGCAACGGGGTTGAGCTATCCTCTGGCGCCATTCGGAACCATCGCCCTGACATTATGTATAAAGCCTTCGAGATTGCCGGTTATTCCAGCAGCGATGTTGAAGAGCAATTCGGCGGGCTCTTAAACGCCTTTAAATTTGGTGCCCCGCCGCATGGTGGCTCAGCGCCAGGCATCGACCGCATCGTCATGCTGCTGGCGGATGAGCCGAATATCCGCGAAGTTATCGCCTTCCCGATGAACCAGCAGGCCGAAGATCTTTTAATAAATGCGCCGGTTGAGATTACGTCGGAGCGTTATAAAGAGCTTCATATCAAAGCCGATCTACCGAAAGTAAAGAAAAAAGAAGGTGGTGCTGGCCAGCAGGATTCAAAAGATTTAAAAGACAGCTAACTTGCATATTTAGGCGTACTAATTAACTAACCTATTTCCTGTAGTATCTCTCACTAATTTATCCAAATAATTGGCGGCAACAACTACAGTTCTAAAAAATAGTATGCCGAGAATGCGGAACGGATTATCATCCGCACACAGAAAATTCTGGATTTACTTGAAACCAACGAAAAGTAGCCGAAAATTCCGCGTGCTTTAAGCGAAATCAGCCCGCCGATTAAATTGCCGGTCAGTGTGCCAATCAAGCTGCCGCCATTGAGTTTTAACACCAAATAAAACTAAAATTTATGTCATGAAGTTTGGCAGCGGACCTCTTTATAACCAAAAGAGATTACCTTCCGATTAACAACGTAAAGGCTGTGCCATTATATAAATCTATTAATAACAATGTGTTATGATGATATCTTAAGAAATAAATATAACGATACTCGGATTCTTTTACCTATTGATGGTAGATTCTGTCGTTTGTTACCGGCATCACAGCGGAAAAGCGCAAACGTGATAAAGGAGATGAACGCTTTCCCTTAGCGCACATGGCTTCAATGATTTAGGATGAACCCGAGATATTATTCAAAGTATGGATACAAAATTAATGCGTCATTATGCCCTGCCGATACTAAGTACAGCCTTATTCTGCAGCGTTTATACAGCCACCAAAAATCAACCCGTCGAGGCGGCCGGATTAGTGCCTAACTTAGTGCCGCATCGCGCGGTGTACGCCATGCATCTCTCCAAGGTTGGCTCAAATGGCGGTTTGACCAGTGCGCGCGGCGTCATGACCTATGTATTTAAAGATCAATGCGATGCCTGGACGGTTGAAAGCAAAGTATATTTGCGGCTGCGCTATGGTAATCGGCCGGAAATTGAAAATGTCCGCTCGCTGGTGACCTGGGCAGCCAAAGATAGTTTGGGCTTCCGGTTCCGGGTAACGAAGACCACCAACGGCAAAAAAACCGAAGAGATTAAAGGTGTGGCGGCACTGGATGGTGCCGGGCTCGGCGGTATAGCTGAATATACCAAACCGACGGCTCAACGGGTGGTGTTAATAAAGGGCACGCTTTTTCCGACCGCTCACATCAAAACCCTAATCCAACGCTCGGTTGAAGGTGGCAAGCACCTCACCATGGCAATTTTCGACGGCGCAACATTGGATAATCCCTATGAAGTGAGCGCGGTTATTGGGGCCGGTTCAGGCAAAGCAAAAATGTCGTCCCGGCTGTCCTCTGTGCTGGGCGAGGCCGCTAATTGGAAAATGCGGCTGGCGTATTTCCCCGTCAACGACGCCAAGCAGACGCCGGATGTCGAACTTGGTGTGGAGATGCGCGAGGATGGTATCGTTAACTCATTTTGCAGGATTTTGGCTCTTATGCGGTCGAAGCGCGCCTTGATCAAGTCGAATTACTGAAAGATAGCGGCTGCTGAACGGGTATTTTGGTGACAGTTTACTTAATTTTATAATTTATTAAGAACATTGTTTTTCAGTTCAGGGAATTAAGTAAACTGTCACCGAAATACGCCCCAGACGTGCTATTATCTCGCATGAATTTTTCAACCAAATATTGGCACGCATTAGACGATGGCCGGGTGCAATGTGGCGTCTGCTTGCGGGAATGCAAACTGCGCGATGGCCAGCGGGGGCTGTGCTTTGTCCGGGCCGCGGAAGGCGGTGAGATTGTACTGACGACCTATGGTCGCTCATCGGGGTTCTGCGTCGATCCGATTGAGAAAAAGCCGCTTAATCATTTTTTACCGGGCACACCGGTGCTGTCATTTGGCACTGCCGGCTGCAATCTCACCTGCAAGTTCTGCCAGAACTACGATATCTCTAAATCCCGCCAGATGGACAAGTTGGCGGTTCAGGCGAGCCCCGAAAAAATCGCGGTCACCGCCGAGCAGATCGGCTGTAAAAGTGTTGCCTTCACCTATAATGATCCGGTTATTTTTATGGATTACGCCATTGATGTCGCCGAGGCTTGCCACGCCCGGGATATTAAAACGGTCGCGGTGACGGCGGGCTATATTTGCCCCGAGCCGCGCCGAGAGTTCTATCAGCACATCGATGCCGCCAATATCGATCTTAAAGCCTTCACCGATGAGTTTTATATGGAGTTCTGCTCGGCTCATTTGGCTGGCGTGCTGGACACGCTGAAATACCTCAAACGTGAAACCAATACCTGGTTTGAGATAACGACATTGCTGATCCCGGGTGAAAACGATTCTGACAAAGAATTAAACGAAGAATGCGCCTGGATCATGGAACATCTCGGCCCGGACGTGCCGCTGCATTTTTCCGCCTTTCACCCCGATTGGAAAATGACCGATAAGCCCAACACGCCGCCAGATACTTTGCATCGTGCCCGCAAAATCGCCCGTGAGCAGGGGCTCCACTACGTCTATCTCGGCAATATTCACGATTTTGATGGCTCCAGTACCTACTGCAACGCTTGTGGTGAAACCTTGATTGGCCGCGATTGGTATGAACTCTCGACCTGGAACCTCACGGCGGATGGCCATTGCGGGAAATGCGGTGCTATCTGCGCCGGTGTCTTTGATGGCCCTGCCGGGACCTGGGGCCGTAAGCGTCAACCGGTGCGGATGGGCTGACTTTTAAATGGGTTTGTTTTTTCCCCGGCTGCCATGCTAAACGAAGGCCATGAGTAAGAAATCCCTACTTTTCATTGCAAAATTTATCATCTCGGCGCTGTTGATTTGGTTGATCGCGGCGAATTTTGAGATCGGTTCCGCCGCCGAGCGGTTAACGGAAATTGAGTATATTTACCTGCTGGGTGTTTTTGTTGTGTATGTCACGTTGTTAGTCAACAATACTGTCAGGTGGCAGATCGTGCTTAACGCCATTCATGCGCATCTACCGTTCACGGTGGCGGCAAAAATTCTCTATATTTCGATGTTTTTTAATCAGACACTGCCCTCGGCGATTGGCGGCGATGCATTTCGTATGTTTTTAGCCCGTAAAGCCGGTGTTGACCTGAAGGGTGCGATTAACGGCGTGATGCTTGAGCGAGCTGCAACGGTTACCGGGCTGATCGGCTTGGTGGTTGCCACCCAGCCATTTCTGCTGGCGCGCATTGGTGATAATCCGGTTAAATATGCTTTTCCGGCCCTCGCGGTAATAGCTGTATCAGGTCTGATTTTTTTGATGCTGCTTGACCGGTTGCCTGAACGTCTGCAGACCTTGAAGCTGGTGCGCGGTCTCGGCTACTTGGCGGCTGATACCAAAAAGTTATTCCTGTCACCACGCTATGCGTTGAAGGCAATTTCTTTGGGCGTGCTCGGCAATATTTTGATCTCTCTCGTTGCCTATCTCACGGCTCAAGCTTTGGCGATTGAAGTCTCGGTCCTGGACTGCCTGGTCCTTATCCCACCGGTGATATTGATTACGACTTTGCCGATCTCTATTGCCGGATGGGGCGTGCGGGAAGGGGCGATGGTGGCTGCCTTTGCCTTTGTTGGTGTGGCCGAAGGTGATGCCTTTGTCATGTCGATCCTGTTCGGCTTGATCAATGTGGTATTTGCCTTGCCGGGCGGGTTGCTATGGTTGCTCGGCGATTATAAGCGCGAAGAGGTCGCCGAGGTTGAAGCTGACCTAACGGATGGTTGATCAACTAAGCTCAACAAATGCTTTCTTTTGCCGCGTTGTTGGGTAAATTCAACCCAATATTTATTTGCGCACAGCCAATTTTTTAAGAGGATCATATGAAAACTTCCTTTGCCAAACCAGGATTGCCCACAACGGGTATTGTTGTTGTCAGCGCCAACGCCGGCAGCAAACTTTCTGCCACCGCCAGCAAGCTGAATAAAAAAACCGGCGGTGCGCTCACGCGGGCGATCAAAGCCAGCAATTTTGAGGGCAAAAAAGGCCAGTCGCTGAACGTCATGGCGCCGGCCGGGACGCGGCTTGACCGGGTTATGGTCGTCGGGCTTGGCAAAGCAGACGAAGTCACCGAGCTTGAAATGCAAAAACTTGGCGGCCGGATTTATGCCGGCACCAAGCAAGGCATAAAAGGCACGGTGGCAATTGCGGTTGATGCGGTCAAAGATGTCAAGATGAGTGCCGGTGATATTGCCGCCGAGATCGCTTACGGCGCCCAGCTTCGCTCCTACCGGTTCGATAAATATAAAACCAAGCAAAAACCAAAGGATAAACCGAAACTCAAATCCATTACCTTGCATTGCACCGGATTTGCCAAGGCACGTAAAAATTATACCCGTCTGGGTAAAATCGCCAATGGTGTTTTCTTTACCCGCGATTTGGTCTCAGAGCCCTCGAACGTCATCTATCCGGACACCCTCGCTAAACAGGCCAAGAGCTTGGAAAAGCTCGGCGTTAAAGTGCAAATCCTTGGTGAAGCACAAATGCGGCGGCTCGGTATGGGCGCCTTATTGGGCGTCGGTCAGGGCAGTATTCGCGAGTCGAAAATGGTCGTCATGCAATGGCAGGGCGGACCAAAAAGCAGAGGCAAAGAAGCCCAGCCGGTTGCTTTCGTCGGTAAGGGCGTAACCTTTGATACCGGCGGTATTTCGATCAAACCATCGGCTGGCATGGAAGATATGAAATGGGATATGGGCGGCGCTGGTGCGGTTATTGGTTTGATGAAAGCGCTTGCCGGTCGCAAAGCCAAAGCCAATGTCGTCGGTGTGGTTGGGCTGGTCGAGAACATGCCGGGCGGTAATGCCCAGCGGCCGGGCGATATCGTCACCTCGATGTCCGGGCAGACCATTGAAGTCTTAAACACCGATGCTGAGGGGCGGCTGGTGCTGGCCGATGCGCTGCACTACACCAATAACCGCTTTAAACCGAAATTCATGGTTAATCTGGCGACCCTGACCGGCGCGATCATTGTCTCGCTCGGCAGCCATCATGCCGGTCTGTTCTCCAACAATGATCAATTGTCGGAACGTCTCACCAAGGCGGGTACGGAAGTGGAAGAGAAACTCTGGCGTCTGCCGCTGGACGAAGCTTACGACAAAATGATTAATTCCCAAGCGGCTGATATGCAAAATATTGGCGGCCGGGGGGCCGGCAGTATAACTGCCGCCCAATTTTTGCAACGCTTTGTCGGCAAAACGCCATGGGCACATTTGGATATTGCCGGAGTGACCTGGTCCAAAACCGATGCGCCGACCGTGCCCAAAGGCGGCACGGCGTTCGGTGTGCGGCTGCTCGACCGCCTCGTCGCCAATCATTACGAAAAGAGTTAAAACCCGAGGACCGTCACCCCGGCCCTGAGCCGCTGCTGTCAATCGGGGACAGGATTTTGGCATGATATTTCAACAAACCAGACGGTGATTTTCCTGCCCCCAATGCAACACCGGTCCATGCGCCCGAAGGGGACATTTTGGTCACCACCTCAGATACCGATAGAGCATGCCATAAAAGTGTCCTCGAACCATACATCAGGTCCGGAGTGATATTGTGTGTCCTTAAGCCGCTTGTTTGAGCCCCAGTTGACCCCAGACTTTTTGCAAGGAACTGACCAGATGATCCATCAACTCGTCGTTATGCAACGGCGTTGGTGTAAAGCGCAGGCGCTCGGTACCACGCGGCACGGTCGGATAGTTGATCGACTGCACATAGATACTGTGATTGAACAGCAATTCATCGCTGGCCTGTTTACACAGCACCGAGTCACCCACCATCACTGGCACAATATGGGTAACTGACGGCATTACTGGAATGCCAACATCGGTGAGGCGTCGCTTGAGCATTGCCGCGCGTTCCTGATGCTGTTCGCGCAGTTCATTGTGTTCGCGGATATATTTGATGCTGGCCAACGCACCGGCAGCAACAGCTGGAGGCATCGAAGATGAAAAAATAAAGCCATCTCCATAAGAGCGGATAAAGTCACACATTGGGCTTGAGCCCGCAACATAACCGCCAACAACGCCAAAGCCTTTAGCCAGTGTGCCTTGGATAATATCGAGCCGGTCCATCAAGCCATCGCGTTCAGCAATACCGGCACCATGTTGGCCATAGAGGCCAACCGCATGAACTTCGTCGATGAAAGTGAGGGCATCATATTTATCAGCCAGATCACAGATTTCTTTGATCTGCGCAACATCACCATCCATCGAATAAACCGATTCAAAGGCGATCATTTTGGGCCGGTCCGGGCCGACTTCCTTCAATTTTGCTTCCAAATCCACCAGATCATTATGTTTGAAGATCATTTTGTCGGAGCGCGAGTGGCGAATGCCGGCGATCATTGAATTGTGGTTGAGCGCATCGGAAATAATGACAAGTTCCGGCATCATCTGGCCGATGGTGCTGAGGGTTGTCAGGTTGGCGACATAACCAGAGGTGAATATAAGACCGGCTTCTTTGTTGTGCAGGCTGGCGAGCTCTTCTTCGAGCAGCACATGAAAGTGGTTGGTGCCGGAAATATTCCGCGTACCACCCGCACCGGCGCCGCACTTATCAACAGCTTCGTGCATCGCATCAATGACAACCCGGCTTTGACCCATTCCCAGATAGTCATTTGAGCACCACACCGTAATATCGGCAGTACCGTCTTTCTGATAGTTTTTAGCAGTCGGGAAATTACCCGCCTCACGTTCCAAATCGGCGAAGACGCGGTAACGTCCTTCTACTTTCAGAGCAGCGACCTTATCGGCAAAGAACTGGTCGTAATTCATGCTCAAATCTCCATTATCATCCTGGTTTTTACGTTAATTGTTTCGATTTTTATTAAATATACTAAATAAATTGGATAAATCACCCCGTTTGCCATGGATTTTTCAATTTATTTCAATCCGAGGTCAGCTGTTACATCGAGCGTTTCATCCAAGGATTGTTCTACCACAGCTAATATTTCATTTATTTGATAATTGTCAATTATCAAAGGTGGGGCAAAGGCCAGCGTATCGCCCATGGCGCGCGAAATGAGGCCATTGGCTTGAGCACGGTTGGCGAGATGGGCGCCAATACCGTCTGAAACCTCAAAAATTTCCCGGGTTTCCTTGTTTTTTACTACCTCCAGGGCACCTAAAAGACCGACACCACGGGCCTCGCCAACCAACGGATGATCGGCTAATTTGGCCAAGCCATCCTGCAAAGTGGGGGTGACCAACTGGACATGGCTAACCAAATCCATTTCTTCGTAAATCTTCAAAGTTTCCAATGCAACGGCGCACGGCACCGGATGTCCGCCATAAGTAAAGCCGTGGCCAAAAATGCCGATTTTTTCACTTTCAGTGACCATAAGTTGAAAAATTTCATCCGATACCATTAAGGCGGAAATCGGTAAATAGCCGGAAGAAAGGGCCTTGGCGACGGTAATCATGTCGGGTTTGAGGTCATAGGTCTCGGTGCCGAACATATTACCGGTGCGGCCAAATCCGCAGATCACTTCATCAACCACAAAAAGAATATCGTATTCCTGGAGGACCGGCTGAATTTTTTCAAAATAGGTCGCCGGTGGCGGAATGACCCCACCGGCCCCCATCACCGGTTCGGCAAAAAAGGCAGCGATGGTCTCAGGTCCCTCATCGAGGATGAGTTTTCGCAAATTTTCGGCGCAGCGGGTAGCGAACTCCTCTTCGCTATCGCCGTCCTCACAAAAGTGATAATGGTGTGGACAGTCCGTATGGAGTACACGATCCAATGGCAAATCGAAATCCCGGTGGTTATTGGACAGCCCGGTTAGGCTCGCCGTCATTAAGGTCACCCCATGATAGGCTTTCTCCCGGGCGATGATCTTTTTCTTCTCTGTCCTGCCGCGGGCATTGTTGATGTACCAGATAATTTTCACTGCCGTATCGTTGGCTTCCGAGCCTGAATTGGCAAAAAACACCTTCGACATCGGCACCGGCGCAAGCTCGATCAGCCGTTCCGCTAGGTCAATCGCCGTCGGATGGGATTTGCTGCCAAAGGAGTGGTAGAAGGGGAGTTGCTCCATCGCTTTGGTTGCCGCCTCGACGAGACGTTTATTGTCGAAACCAAGAGCCGTGCACCAAAGTCCGGCCAGACCTTCGATATATTTATTACCGGCCTCATCATAGACGTAAACACCATCGCCCTTGGTGATCACCAGCGGGCCGGTTTCCTGATGCGCCGCTAAATTGGTATAGGGATGCAGGAAATTTTCAATGTCGCGATTTGCGAGTGAATTTGATAGTTGGGTCATCAGTCGCGTCCATATTGATCGTCAAAGCGTTCGATATCATCTTCGCCGAGATAGTCACCGGATTGTACTTCAATGAGCTGCAGGTCGCTCTCGGCTTTGTTTTCAATCCGGTGCTTCATTCCAATCGGAATATAGGTTGATTGGTTTTTCTCGAGTTCAATGATTTCTTCACCACGGGTAACGATGGCGATGCCGGAAACCACCACCCAATGTTCGGCTCTTTGCCGGTGGCGCTGCAAGGATATTTTGGCGCCCGGCTTGAGGCTTAATACTTTGACCTGAAAACGGTCACGCATTTCGAGCGTCTGATACCAGCCCCAAGGGCGGTAGACTTTGGCATGCGAAATATGCTCTGACCGGCCGGTGGCCTTCAAATCATCAACCACGAGCTTGACGTTTTGAGAGGCTTCTTTGGTGGAAACCAGGATGGCGTCCTCGGTGGCTATAACAACCGTATCGGCAAGGCCGACGGCGGCAACTAATTTATCTTCAGAGCGGATGAGCGAGTTTGCAGTGTCTTTGAGTAGGACATCACCGGCGGTGACGTTGCCGGCCTGGTCTTTATCCAGCACCTGCCAGAGCGCATCCCAAGAGCCGACATCACTCCAGCCCATATCGACCGGTACAACCGCGACGTCAGCAGACTTCTCCATCACCGCATAATCGATAGAGTCGGCGGGGCAGGTGGCAAAGGCCTCTTTATCCAAGCGATGATAATCCAGATCATTGGTGCTTTTGGCGACGGCTTTCCGGCAGGCGGCGGCAATACCGGGTGACAAGCGTTCCAGCTCGGCCATAAACCTAGAAACGGTAAAAAGAAAAATGCCGCCATTCCAAAAATAATTACCTTCTTCGATGAAT
>CAJWIB010000047.1 GCA_913041095.1 uncultured Rhodospirillaceae bacterium
CTTAGGCCCAGATCGCGTTAGCAGCTTCGACGACGAGCCGCAGTTTATCTGCTTGTTCATCGGCACCGATTTTGTTGGGACCTGTGGTGCTGCTGGAAAAACCGCATTGCGGTGACAGGCAAAGCTGATCTGGCGAAATATAGTCCATCGCTTTTTCGACCCGCGCTTTCAAATTATCGACTTCCTCCAAGGCGCCTTTTTTCGAAGAAACTAGACCGAGCACAATTTTCTTGTCATTAGGCACAAATCGTAGCGGCTCAAACCCGCCAGAGCGTTCGTCGTCATATTCGAGGAAGAATGCATCAACCTCTGTTTGATTAAACATGATATCAGCGACCTGCTCATAGCCGCCGCCCGCAAAGCCCGCACTAAAAGCATTGCCTCGGCAAAGATGGATACAAATTATCATATCATTGGGCCGGCCTTTGACTGAATCACTGATTAGTTTGGCATAGGTGGCTGGCAGTTCGTCCGGGTCTTCACCTAACTGGCGCACGCCTTCGCGCATATTTTCATCGCAGAGATAGGCCAGATTGGTGTCATCAAACTGCAAATAGCGGCAACCAGCTTCAGCGAGGGCGAGCACTTCTTCACGATATATGAAGGCGAGATCGTCATAGAAATTAGCCATGTCCGGATAGGCGATTTCGCTGATGGCTGCGCGGCCGCCTCTGAAGTGCAGCATGGTCGGCGACGGCAGGCAAATTTTGGCGGTCTTGTTAACCACTGATTTCAAGAAACTGAAATTCTCAACTTCAATGCCTTCAGCAGGGCGTTCAAGGCGTTCGCTGACCACAGCGCGAAACGGCGGCAGCTGACATTTCGATTTTGCTTCGGTGATATCACCAGAGTAATAACCCGGATTTTTCTCAAAATTTACACCGTTAATTTTATCGATGAAGTCATGGGTAAAACTGGCGCGGCGGAATTCGCCATCGGTGATGGATGTCAGGCCGAGGTCTTCTTGCATCGCGACGGCTTCTAGAATGCAGTTGTCTTCGATCTCGCGTAGATCGGCATCACTAATTTCGTTTTGAGCGTGCTGATCCCGTGCCGCTAAGAGGTCGGCAGGTCTTAGCAGACTGCCGACATGATCGGCGCGGAAAGGGGCGTTGCTCATTTCTTGGAGCCTTTAACTTTGTTACTGCACCATTTTTGGTAGCCAGATTGCAACCTCAGGCACAGCAATCAGTAAAGCCAGCACGGCAATTTCAATGGCGATAAAGGGCAAGGCAGACTTCACGACATCAATGATCGATACGTCAAATGGCGCGATGCCCTTCATAACATAGAGCAGCAGTCCGAAGGGTGGTGTCAGCAAACTGATTTCCATGGTGATCAGCATCAACACCATCAGCCAGATGACATCGATGTTGAACATTACCTGGAAGGATTGCGAACCCATCAGGAAGAAGGGTAGGGTCAACAGCAACATACTCACCTGATCCATAAAAGCGCCAAGAAATAGCAACACGATCATCATTATAATGACGATCTTCAATTGAGAAAGCTTCATCGCCGCAACAGCGTTGAGCAAGCCATCGGTTGCACCGGAATTCGAAAGCGCCTGACTGAATACCAAGGAGCCGGCGATGATAAATAATATCATTGTGTTAATTTTTGCGGTTTCGACGAGTGATTTCCAAATGGCGCGCCAGGTAAAGTCGGCCCCGTCAATGCCGGTTATTTTGATGAATTTCGTAAATAATTTGAAAAAATAACAGGCTCCGAGTGCTGCTAAACTGCCCATTGCAGCAGCCTCGGTAGGTGCGGCAATTTTAAAAAATATACTGCCGACAACGACAATAAAAATGATGAATAACGGCAGGATATAGACGAAAAATGGCAATATGCGATTTATTCTTTTGCGATTATTGCCATCATATTGTGCAGAGAATACGGTTTTGTTGCCGAAATTTATCGATATATCGATTGGTTGGTCCAAATAACTTTCATCTGGCGTGTAGCTAGGCGCCAGTGTCGGATCTAAAATACAGCGGCCAATGACATAAGTAAAAAACAGCACGGCCATAAGGATACCTGGGATAATGCCGGCAATGAGCAATTGGGCGACTGATTGTTCAGCGATACTGGCGAGCAAAACCGCCAAAGCGGAAGGCGGGATCAGCATCGCAATGCCACCAACGGCCATTATCGGTCCCATGGCGATGGAAGGTTTGTAACCTCGTTCAATCATATCTGGGAGTAGAACTGAACCGAGAATTGCCGTGTTGGCAATGGTCGAACCGGACAGTGATGAAAATACCGTACCGCCGACAATCGATACAATCGAAAGTCGACCGGGCACTCTCGATATCATCCTATCAATCGCACCAATGGCTTTGAAGGCGACCCCGGTATGCAACAATATCTCACCCATCAACAGGAACAATGCGATGGGTGCGAGGCCAAAATTAATCGCGTTGTTGAACTCCATCGGCATAAAAACCAGACCGATGTCACCATTGATAAAAAAAAACGTACCCAAAACATTTGCAGCGAAAAACGCAAAGGCGACGGGAAGGCCGACAAACATGATCAGGCAGACGGTGCCCAGCATTAAGAAGAGTGCGAGATACCATTCCATAACTAAAATCCTGCGTCGGAAGCATGTTCATCATCGCCAATTTTGAGAACACGGTTTTTGCGCAGACGCAGTAAAAATTCTGTTGTTAACATGGCAAGGGAAAAGGCAAAGAAAGAAACAACAATCCAGTTGGCAACACGCAAGTCTTTATCAGGCATCGTCTCGTTTATAAACTCATTAATGCCGGCCCGTACACCATAGACGCATAATAAAATACAAAGGGCGGCGCCAAAAAGATTAATAATGGTATCGAGCTTGATTGCGGCACTCGGTGGCAAACTCGCGGTCACGATATCAACACGTACATGGGCGCCTTGTTGTAGAACCCATGGGGCTCCGGCAAAAACCCCAAAATAAAGTGCGTATTCAATGGAGCCATTAAGCCACCATATACTGCCGATTTGGGCCTTGATAATGAACAGATTGAATGGAATGAAGATTGCGAACAG
Organism: uncultured Rhodospirillaceae bacterium; assembly: GCA_913041095.1. Classification (GTDB taxonomy): domain Bacteria; phylum Pseudomonadota; class Alphaproteobacteria; order Rhodospirillales; family UBA2165; genus TMED23. Next base: position 3,037 of record CAJWIB010000047.1, read on the forward strand.
TCCAATTGAGATGGCCACCAGAGCGGCAAAAAAATGGGTCAAACGTATGAAGTGAGTTTCAAATTTATCCAAGGATGAATTCATTTTTAAGCCTAATGGGTCGACAATTTCATTGCCAAAATAAAAGAAGTGGAAATGCAGTATTTTTCACCACAAATCCACTTCTTTACCGAAGAGGTAGAATTAACGGAAAAGCTTCTCAAGCGCCGCACCATGTTTCGGTGAGCGTTCGTGCACTTCTTGCCAGGCGGCAGTATATGCTGCATCCAGCCATTTTTTCCGGTTCGCGCCTTTGAATTCAATAACTTTCATACCAGCCTTGGCTCGTTTAGCGAGCCCTTTTTTTAAGCGAGCAGTTAGAGTAGCATTACCCGGTTCGTGCCGAGATTCGGCCTCTAGGCCAATTTTGTTCAAAAGGTCTTGTTGTGCCTTACCTAAAGATTGCCATTTTTTTAAGTTGACCAAAGTGTGGAGAGTCGACCAGTAAAAACCAGGTTTAACTTGGTATTTGGTTACTTTCATCCAAGGTGGAACAAATGCTCCTGCTGGCCAACCAAATCCCTGGACTGTATTATTCTCCATCAACGTATAGATTCGTGGCATGGCTGAGGTTTGAACTGTGGCACCAAGCTTCTTAAAGAAAGCGGTGTAGACCGGTGCGACGCGAAGGTTCAAGCCAGTCAAATCAGGTTTATCAATTTTTTTGCTAAGCCATAAGTTAAACGGACCATGATCTTCGTGTCGGGCAATAAAATGAATGTTTTTCTCATGCAGCAGTTTTTGTAAATATGCAATACCACCATTTTGGCGCAATTCAGAATAAGGTTTGGGTGATAAACGAAATACCGGAGCTTCCGGAAGAACGTTACCGAAATATGCTTCCGTACAACCAACAATGTCATAGGCTCCTCCCGCCATCTTTTGCGTCAACGTGAAGGGACTCCCGATAGCGGGGGCACCACCGACAAGTTTTATTTGTAATACCCCTTTACCGCGCGCATTGACTTCTTTTACCACAGATTCATATCCGCGACTTGGTGGGCTCCCGATCGGAAAGCAGCTGGCGCCCTTTAAGGTAACTTCCGCGGAAACGGCTGGTGCCGTCGAAATGCTATAGACGGCGAGTGAGGCTGCCGCAGTAGCGAGTATTGTTGATGTTAATTTCATAATAAGTCTCCCAGTTAGAAGGTGGTTAGAGTTGGTGGTCCTGTTCAAGTTTAGTTTAGTTCTTAACGATGCTACTTATCGCAAATTTTTTGGTTCGTATACCAGATAATTATTACCTTGCTTTTGGCATAAGGTCGAGATGTTTAAGTAGAGCAATAAAAGTTGATAGTTTTTCCCGTTTATAAGCCTCTACATCCATATTGTCGAAATCGTAAAAGCCCTTGCCATGATTCATACCAAGGTGACCATCAGCAATTTTCTGGTCAACCATAGCCGGTGCTCTAAAGCGTTCGCCAAGTTCCTTTGATAAATATTTGTTGGCGTAGTGCAAGATATCGACGCCACCCCAATCGATGAACTCAACCGGCCCCATGGTCGCATAACGCACGCCAAAACCAGTGGTCACGGCACGGTCAATATCTTCGGCGGTGGCAATGCCTTCTTCGATCATGCGGACAGCTTCGGCCATAATAAGTGATTGAAAACGGGGTACGATGTAGCCGGGTGACGCTTTGCACTGCACAGGCGTTTTGCCGATTGATTCAAGCAGCTCAGTGAAAGCTTTAAGCTTCGATGTATCCGTTTTATCGCTCGGGCTCACTTCGACCAGTGGAATCAGATAAGCCGGATTGAGAAAATGCGCATTCAAAAAGTTTTCCGGACGGTGGCTGAACGCTGCCAAAGTATCGACCAGCATGGTTGAGGTGGTTGATGCAATGACAGCTGAATCTGGTGTTAGTTTGCTAGCACGTTTAATAGCATCTTCTTTTAGCTCCAGCACTTCCGGCACACCTTCAAAGATGTAATCAGCATCACTCAATACATCAGCAGCTTCATTGATGTTTGCGCCATGGATGCGATCCAGGATTGCTGGAATTTTTTCTGCATCCAATACTTCCAGAGAAGCCAGAAATTCGAAATTTTCTTTAACCTCTGCTTTGCCGGCAGTGAGCAAGGCTTCGCTAACAGCAGCATCACGTTCTTTAAAATCGAGGATGGTCACATCATGTCCGGCATAAGCGAAGACTTGGGCGATCCCGCGTCCCATACGCCCAGCGCCGAGAGCAATAATTTTGGTCGCTGTACTCATGTAGCAATGCCGTTCGTCAACATATCACGCATTTCATCCAGACTCAGATCAGCGAGGCCGAGGCTTTCGAGAGACCGGCCGGACTCATAAAGCGGATCACCGGTGATGCCTGTGGCAATCGCCAGCAAACCTTCAGAGATCGGCATTGGATGATTAACCCACCGCCCGATTGAGACATAAAAGGCGAGACCCAAGGCCGTATCTTCCCGCATATAACGATGGGTGTGCAGATCAATTTTCTCTCGCCAATCGGTGCTGTCGGTGAGCTTTTCGTGTGAGGAATTGCCATACATCCATTCTTCCCGGTCATCATCATAGTGATCTTTTAAGGGGAAATGCGGCGCGCTATAGCCGAGAGCTTCGCGCAGGGAAATACGTTCGTCATCGAGCGCATCGGTGACGCTGCGGATCGAGGCCTGCGTGCCTTCATTATGGATATCCCAGGCGTCAAAATGCTCCAGAGGACCGGCGTTCATCATAATCAAGGGCGGGTGGATGATCGGTCCGGCATTCATCAGTGCCCCATCGAGCAAATCGGTAATTTGTTCGGCGGCTGGAAAGGCTTGTTTGATCACGGCAAAAGCGCGCTCGGCATCTTTCAAAGGGTAAATGCCGGTCGGCAAACGGGTCGCATAGACGCTGATACGAACATTGTCCTCGCCATGCTTACGGGCGAGGTAGGGCAAGGTGCCGGTTTCACCAAAGGCGATATTTGCAGTATTGCCGGCGTCCACTGCCGCTTTGGCATAAATATAGCCGCCAAAAGTTCCTGGTGGCAGGTAGCCAACCTGACCCTCTTGCCATAACGGCGCTAATTGCGGCGCCAGCGATCTGTGGGTGTGACAGGGTAAAGGCAATAACACCAACTCGGCGCCATCAATAGCGGCAGCCAGATCATCGATGACAACGCTGATCTCGATATCGCGGGTGCCTTTGTGGTCGGTTAATTTGAGGGTTCTGGTGTCACGGATAGCGCCAAATGCCGCCGCATCGCGCCGCCAAAGTCTGATGTTATGCCCTTGCTCGGTGAGGCTTACGGCGGCGGCGTAACAGCCATGCCCGCCGCCAATAACGGCAATTTCCAATTTCCTCTCCCTGGCCTTGTGATTTAGTTTAAGCCTAAACTAATAATGCCTAGAGTCAATTGTCATCAGGTAATTTTTACATGGCTCAAGTTTCGGGCTATAAGTAGCGGACGAAAATCGGGGATTACCGAAACACATGACTGAAATTATCCTACGACGTCCAGATGACTGGCACGTCCACCTCAGAGACGACGCGATGTTGGCAGCGGTATTGCCCTTTACTGCGCGTCAATTTGGCCGCGCTATCGTCATGCCCAATCTTGCTGAACCAGTGACGACACCGGCACTGGCGGCGGATTACCGGCACCGGATTTTACAGGCACTACCGGATGGCAAAGAGTACGAGCATTTTGAGCCCTTGATGACCTGCTATCTGACGGATGAAACTGACGCCGGTCAAATTGAAAAAGGCTATACCGATAGTGTATTTGCGGCGGCTAAGCTTTATCCAGCCAATGTGACGACCAATTCGACTAACGGCGTTACAGACATCACCAGCCTTGAACCGGTATTTGCGAAAATGCAGGAAATGGGGATGCCGCTGTTGCTCCACGGTGAGGTGACCGATCCTGAAGTTGATATATTTGACCGGGAAGCCGTCTATATTGAGCACGTGCTAAGCCAGCTAATAAAAGAATTTCCTCAGCTCAAAATTGTTATGGAACATGTCACCACCAAAGATGCGGTCGAGTTTGTCCGCGCTCACCGAGATCAAATGGCAGCGACAATTACGGCGCATCATCTGATTATCAATCGCAGTGATATATTTGAGGGTGGTATCACCCCGCACCGCTATTGCCTACCGATCGCCAAACGGGAAGTCCATCGTTTGGCTTTGCGCGAAGCGGTGACCTCCGGTGATAGCTGTTTCTTTTTGGGCACCGATACGGCACCGCATCCGGTGAGTGACAAAGAAGCCGCCTGTGGCTGTGCTGGGATTTTTACCGCTGTGAATGCGCTCGAACTTTATACCCAAGTGTTCGAGGAAGAAAATGCGCTCGATAATCTTGAGGGTTTTGCCGCTTTGCACGGCCCGGCTTTTTATGGCATGGATACCAATGAAGGTGCAGTCACGTTGGTTAAAAAAGATTGGCGGGTGCCGGGCACAATTGCGGTGCCGGATGGCAGTTCGGTTCGCCCCTTTAGGGCAGGCCGGACATTGAACTGGAAAATGAAAGACTAATTTGAATAGGATTTTAATATTGTGGATACATTCAACGCCCTTGTGCTGAACAAAGATGATGACGGGGTGACATCTGCCGTTGAGAGCGTTGGCATAGACGACTTGCCGGAAGGTGATGTCGTTGTGGCGGTCGATTACTCGACGCTAAATTATAAAGATGGTCTAATACTGAAAGGTCTTGGTGGTTTAGTGCGGAACTATCCGCATGTGCCCGGTGTTGATCTTTCAGGTGTTGTTGAAAGCTCAGAAAGCGCAAATTTTAGTGCCGGTGACCGGGTGGTCTTAAATGGCTGGCGCTTCGGAGAAATGTGTTGGGGCGGCTATGCGCAGAAAGCCCGGGTTAAATCCGACTGGCTGGTGAAATTGCCCGATAATATTTCAAATGAGCAGGCGATGGCGATTGGTACGGCAGGCTACACGGCCATGCTGGCGGTGATGGCGCTGGAAGATCACGGATTGACGCCGGACAGTGAAGGCGAAGTTTTAATCACTGGCGCTGCCGGTGGAGTAGGCAGCATTGCGACAGCTATCCTGGCCAATCTCGACTATCAGGTTACGGCTTCGACCGGTCGGGTTGAAACCGCAGAATATCTCACCTCGTTAGGTGCAGCGAGTATTGTCAGCCGGGAAAAACTTGAAGAAGCGCCCAAGGGACCGCTTTCTGGTGAGCGCTGGGCTGGGGCAATTGACAATGTCGGCGGATCTATTCTCGCTAATGTGTTGGCCGGCATGAAATATCATGCCAGCGTTGCCGCCATTGGATTGGCAGCCTCAGCCAAACTGGAAACCACCGTGGTGCCGTTTATTATTCGCGGTGTTAATTTACTTGGCATCGATTCCGTCATGTGTCCCAAAGATAAACGTATTGTTGCCTGGGACCGGCTGTCAAAAGAATTGCCGCAGGATAAGCTTGGTGATGCAGCGACTATTGTTGCTCTAGGAGATATTGCCGGTTTCGCCGATGATATTCTTGCTGGAAAAGTCAAAGGCCGGGTTGTTGTAGATGTGAACGCTTAAAGGCGTGTCAAATCGATTATGTTTTTGTATAAATGGATCATTGAATCAGACTAAATTTGCCGGGCATTTATGAGTGCAGAAATAAACTAACTTAAGGGGTAATTAGAAATGGGAATAGTACCAGATTAGCTGGTTGATGCGATTAATACAGCTTTCCCAAAAAATGTATGTTTAGTGGGTGTTGCGCACTGTGGCTTTTGGCAAACCGCTACCACAAAAAACTTTGGATGAAGAAACTACGGCTGAATTGAAAAATCTGTAGATTACTGAACCCGTGCCGCCAAATACGGCCAAAACCCAAAAAAGAACAACCGTTGAATTAGCCGAAGAAAATAAAAAATCTTATCTTTTATGGCAGTATTGTAATCTGCCGGTTATTATAGACCCGATGCATTTTATGTATCGGATTTTTTGTTTGAGGAATTTATGAAGACTATATTTTCAATTATTACCTTGGCGGTATTATTTTCCCCGTTCAACCTTAGTATGGCACAGGTATCTCCACCGGTAAATTATGGCCAATCGCTAACCTGGTTAAAACGCGCGGCTGAAAGCGGCGATGCCGAGGCCCAATATTTATTAGCCCGTCAATTGGAGATTGGGTTGGAGGTCGATGCTGATATCAAGAGCGCGGCCAAATGGTTTGCCAAATCTGCTGTAAGTGGCCATGGGCTGGCGCAATTTAGATTTGGTGAAATGTATTACTTAGGCCAGGGTGTTCAGCAAGACTACGCTCAGGCGGCTAAATGGTTTGAGCATGCCGAAGCGCAGGGGATAATGGCAGCGGCCTATAATCTAGGACTGATGTATGAGCGCGGTTTAGGGGCTGAAAAAAACCACGCTAAAGCGAGCGCTTTATATCAGCGGGCAGCAAATGACGGGATTGGCGCCGCGCAAGTTAATCTCGCTATGCTATTCGCCCAAGGTAAGGGCGTTATCAAAGATAATAGCCGGGCGTTGATGTGGCTGGAAGTTGCCCGGCGTTCCGGCGTCTCGGTATCGACATTTATTCTCGATAGCTTGAAAGCAATAATGTTACCGGGTGAAGTCGAAAGAGCTGTCCAAATGGCGGTTAACCGCAAAGCCCAGATCAACCAAAAAGCTAAATAGTTAATTTTTTTATAGATGCCTATCACTTTTTAAAAATTAACTATTCTGCCGCCTCGGGTTTGCTGACTTGTTCCGCTTTGTCCAAATTACGGGCCAAAATTTCCTTAGCTTTCTCGGCTTCCTGCTGGCGCGCCCACATTGCTTCATAAGTGCCTTTTTGCGCTAGCAATTCCGCGTGCGTACCGCGTTCAACGACGCTGCCATTCTCCAAGACTATGATCTTGTCGGCATCAATGACGGTTGAGAGTCGATGCGCAATGACCAAGGCAGTCCGCTCCTCCGCCACGTCCCGTAGCGATCGTTGAATTTCTTTTTCCGTATGAGTATCCAGCGCCGAAGTGGCTTCGTCAAAAATCAGTATCTCCGGACCTTTCAAAATGGTACGAGCTATTGCCACCCGCTGTTTCTCACCACCAGACAGTTTGAGGCCGCGTTCGCCGACCCGCGTGTTATAGCCCTCCGGTAAATCGCTGACAAAATCATGGATTGAGGCAAGCCGGGCAGCATCTTCAATCTCGGATGGCGAGGCGGTCGGGCGCCCGTAAGCGATATTGTAGTAGATGGTGTCGTTAAACAGCACAGTATCTTGGGGCACGATACCAATCGCTGAGCGTACCGAGTCTTGCGTGACATCGCGAATATCCTGGCCATCGATCAAAATCCGGCCACCGGTGACATCATAAAAGCGATATAGCAAACGTGAAATGGTCGATTTTCCAGCTCCGGACGGGCCAACGATGGCAACGGTCTGACCCGGCTTAACGGCGAGTGACACATCGTTAAGAATGAGGCGCTTAGCTTCATAATAAAACGAAACATTTTCAAAGATAACTTCGCCGCCGGTAATACTTAGTTCCGGTGCATCCGATTTATCATCAATCTCGGTTTCCCGCTCGAGCAAGCCAAACATCTCATCCATATCGGTGAGGGATTGCTTGATCTCGCGATAGACAAAGCCGAGGAAATTCAGCGGCAAAAAAAGTTGAATAAGATAACTATTCACAAGGACAAAATCACCCAAAGTCATAGTGCCGTCCTGCACACCAAAACCCGCCATAATCATCAGGATTGTCATACCGGCTGAAATTACGGCTCCCTGTCCGACATTGAGCAACGATAGGGAAACTTTACTTTTCACCGCAGCTGTTTCGTATGACCTGAGCGCTTGATCAAAGCGCCTCGATTCATGTTCCTCGTTGCCGAAATATTTGACGGTCTCGTAGTTGAGTAGGGAATCAATGGCTTTGGTATTGGCTTCACCATCCATTTTATTCATGGTGCGGCGGTACTTGAGACGCCAATCGGTAACCGCTACCGTCCAATAAATATAAGTGCTGACGGTGATAAATGTAACCAGCGCAAACCAGAAATTAAATAGCCCCCACATAATTGCGCAGACTAGCAAAATCTCAAGCAAGGTCGGCAGCACATTGAACAACATGAAATTGAGCAGAAAATCGATGCCTTTGGTGCCGCGTTCAACAGCTCTGGACAGGCCGCCAGTTTGACGATCCAAGTGAAACCTTAGAGCCAATTTATGCAGGTGACGAAAAGTTTTTAAGCCGGCTTCACGAATGGCGCGTTGCGCCACTTTGGCGAAAATAGCGTCGCGAAATTCACCAAAGGCTAAAGCCATCACCCGTGCCAAGCCGTAGGCGACCAGAATTCCAACCGGAACAATCACAATCGAAGCAGCATTGTCAGAGATCGCATCGACGGCCATTTTATACAGCACCGGTACGCCGACATTGATGCCCTTGGCCAAACTTAGAAACAGCACGGCAATAATCACTCTAGTCCGCATTTCCAGAGCATTTTTTGGCCACAGATACGGCATCAGTGTTTTTAGAGTTCTTAGATCGTTGCGCGGACCTTTATTCTTCGGTGCATCGGCGGCTAGAGAGCGCATATAAATCCTAATAAATCAAATTGAATCGTAAAGTGTTATATATCATTATGTTAATGGAAAT
>CAJWIB010000048.1 GCA_913041095.1 uncultured Rhodospirillaceae bacterium
GGCCGCATGGTCGCGAAAAACTCTCAAATACCGTCTAAAAGACGGTGTGACTGATCTCACTGCGTGTTTTATTTAATTAGTCTATAGGTAAAGTATAAAAAATCGAGGATAACCAAATAGTCGAAATGAGATTATTACGGCAGACGGCCTTGGATTTGAGATGAATTAGAAGCATAACGATAGCAGCGGAAAATAACATTATTGCTGGTATAGGCCGGGTGCTCATATTCAACAAAGTAAGGTGAGACGTATTCCCAGACGATTTCCTTTTCCGGCGTCACTTCGAACAGGCGGCCCCAGAGGCCTTCGCAGATCAAAGTATTACCCGAGGACAGACGCTGACAACCACTGATGAACCAGCTGACAAAAGAACGCCGGGGGGTGCCTTGGTAAACCCAAACTTCCTCATTAGTCGCGGGATCAACCTCGACCACTTGCGAGCCAGTTTCGGGCCCATGGATATGAACATCGGCGCCATTGGCAAAGAACAGGATATTACCGTTTTCCAGCATCTGCACATCATGGTGCTGTCCATAAGCGATATCGCGGAGCGACCATTTAATTTTCTTGGTCTCATAATCAATCATCACCATCGTGTTGTTATAGCGCCAATTGACAATCACATCACCATTCGGACAAGGTGAGACCGTGTTGGCATGGGCATATTCGTGACGATGGACCGACGGATCGATTGGAAATTGGTCCTTCTCCATATCCGTTAGCACGTCCCATTCCCAGACAAGATTACCATCTGGGTCTATTTCGCGAATGACATCAGTATAAATAGCGCCATCGTGCTCTTCTCCTTCCATGCCACCAGGAATGGTTTTCAACACTTCGGGATGGGTTTGCTTCGTCCAGGCGGCGTAAACAGTATTGCCGTTCGGCTTGCGGCGAAAATCATGGTGTTGCAGATGATCAACATGCTCCCAGACGATATTACCGTCCCAGTCATACTCGATCAGATGACCGCCCTTGGCTGGTAACTTCGGATCTTCCTCCTCAGTCCTAATCGCCGCTAGCAGATTACCGTTCTCCAACAAATAGGCATAGTTGCCGGCATCATTGGGTAAATCCCACTGATGAACGACATTGCCATCCATATCTATCAAATAGGTGTGATAGAGCCCGAGCGGTGTAAATAACGTATAGCCGGGGGTTGATTTCATTGCGTTGTGCTGTAAGACGCCACTACGTGGATCAATTGCTGGCATTTTAAAAGCCTCCCTTAATAAAACTATTTACTCCAACTTGGATCGCCCAGCCGGCCGGCAATTTCAGGCGAGTCGGCCGCATAACGGTAGCAACGGAAAATTGACCTGCCCGGCGCATAGGGTGGTGTATCAGAAACGTGAGGCGAATTGAAGTTCCAGACAATTTCACCCTCGCGCGTAACTTCAAATAAGCGCCCCGAACGGCCTTCACAAATCAGCATATTGCCGTTCGGCATGGGTTGGCAACCACTGATAAAGGGGCTGTCAAAAGTATACGGTGGTGAACCGACATACTCCCATACGGTTTCATCGGTTTTCGGATCGATCTCAAAAATCCGCGAGCCTTCATTTGTTCCATGATACGGCCCGTGAGCGCCATTGGCGTAGACCAGGATATTGCCGTTCTCCAGCATTTGAACGTCATGCTGATGACCCAATTTATGATCGCACATATACCAAGAGAATTTCTTGGTTTTCCTGTCGATACGGGCAATCAGATGATTCTGCCGAAAGCTGATGAGATAATCGCCATCCGGCAGCGGGCAAATTGTATTAGCGTGTGCCCATTCCTTACGATGCTCAATCGGACAAATTGGGTATTTGCTGTAGTCTTCGATATCGGTGGCGAAATGCCACTCCCACACGGTATTTCCATCCGCATCAATTTCCTGAATTCCATCGCTGTAAATTCCGTCTTCGTGCTCTTCCCCGGCTTTACCGCCTGGCACTTTGGCGGCAAGCTCTTCCGGCATGAGTTCCCAGCGGATATAGCAGGTGTTACCGTTTTCGAGACGGCGGAAATCATGATGTTGGAAATGATCGATATGCTCCCAGACGATATTGCCATCCCAATCCACCTCGACGATATGACCGCCTTTGGCGGCAAGTCCCAAGACCTGTTGGTCCGTCCGGATTGCCGCCAGCATATTTCCGTTTGGTAACAGATAGCCGTAATTGCCCGGCAGGCCGCCCATATCCCATTCGTTAACAATGGTGCCGTTCATATCCATGAGCTTTACTGTTGACGTGCCAAGCGTCCAAAAAATGGTGTAACCCACTGATGCTTTGGATTTATCGTAGATCGATACGCCGTCGTTTTCGTACAGCATACCCCCCCCTAATTAGATGGTAACTTACTTTTTTCTGAAGTAAGTCAGACCGTATTTCAAGCTCTAGGTCAAGCCATCCAAGTCGATTCTATGATGCCAATTCGGGCTAGCCTATATATTTTGCGCCGATTCCAATATCGCCCGAAGTTCGTCACTTATCTGCTGGGATTTCTGGGTCTGAGCATCGAGGCAAACGGTAACGACTTCGTCTACAGCGATACACTCATCGCCGTTAAAGATACCCTGCCCTAAGACATAGGACGTCCGGCCAATTTTTGTCACCACGGTGCCGATTTCGACACTTCCCGGATAATGCAGCGTCTTGAAATACTCAACCGAGAACTTTACTAGCGCAAAGCCGGCCAGGAAATCGTCACCTAGACTGATCATCCAGTCATTGCGAAATTGCACCCGGCCATCTTCAAAGAAGGCGTTGATCGCACCGTTATTAACATGGCCGTTAGGATCGAGATCACTAAAACGGATGGTCGCACTGGTCCAGCTGACATAGGCGTCACGGGTTTTGAGGTTCAGCTCTTGAGGCTCAGTCATTTCTATTGGGCCAAGTTGTTTCTATTACATTGGTCATAATTTAATCCATCGTAAATTTGCTTTAAGCGTTTCATAGCTTTGCTTGACCACGGCAGCAAGATCAATTTCACCTATGCAATCACCCGCTGTCTAGATGATATTAACCGGGCCAGCTGTAATACAGAGATCAGTATATTGATTGGCAGCGCCCTCAAACTCAAGCAGCACCGGCACACGATTAATCACCGAGTGACAAATACGAGTAACCGAAATGATGCTGTGATGGTCGGTTTTCTGATCGCGATGCGATTTTCAATTCCAATAAATACCTCGCCTATTTGAACAATTAGCACCCATGCTGGAAAAGCTGCAAAAATTTAATAAGGTTTTCATACGCATTACCTGGGTGCTGCTGATTATCGGTAGTATCTATCATTTCAGCTGTAAGCTCGAAGCGACCAAGTTCGCCTGCGAAAACCTGCCGCATGAAATTGCGCAATATAATCTGAAGCTGTTCTGGGTGATGGTGGCGATCATTTTCCTGGGCGAAGTGACGGCCTAATGGTTAAAACGCCGGTTACAAACGGAATAGACAGTCTTATTTGACTTTCCGGTAGCCCGCCTTTAGCGAAATTTCACCATCGGATGCAATAATACCTCGCTCAGCGAGATCAATGATATGTGAGAAAACCGAATGCTGGGCAGCGCCTGTGAGCCTGGGATCCAAATCTTGATACATGCGGTCAACCATGGCCGGAATATTTATTACCCCTTGATCCAGGCATTCGAGGATTTGGGTTTCCCGCTGTTTGCGGTGGACTAAAATACCCCAGACATATCTTTGTGGTTTTTTAATCGGCCCGCCATGTGTCGGGTAATAGATCTCGTCACTGCGCTCAGCCAGCATCTGCAGGCTCGCGATATAATCCGCCATATCACCATCCGGCGGCGACACCACGGTGGTCGACCAGCCCATAACATGATCGCCTGGAAAAAGCGCGTTTTCATCGCGCAAATGATAACAGAGATGGTTGGAGGTATGACCGGGCGTGTGGACACATTCAAAGGTCCAACCATCACCCTCAATAACATCGCTGTCTTTGAGTGTGACATCCGGCACAAAATCCTTATCGCCGCCCGCCTCGACTACTGCATCCTTGGCATATTTGCCGGCGCCATGTGGTCCAAAACCGAACGTCTGCGCACCGGTGCGTTCCTTAACCAACTCAGCCGCCGGTGAATGATCGATATGAGTGTGGGTAATCAGCTGGTGGGTGATCTCTTCACCGTCGAGGGCCGCCAATAGCGCATCAACATGCTCAGGATAGGCGGGACCCGGATCAATGACGGCGACTTTGCCCCGCCCAACGACATAAGTGCCGGTCCCCATAAATGTATAGGGGCTTGGATTATTGGCAACAATGCGTCGGATCAATGGAGTGACCTCAATCATCACACCATACTCACACTCGAATTTTTGGTTAAATTGAATATCTTTAGTCATGGAATTAATTACTTAAACTTGATTGGACTCTTGTTCTTCAAAGCGCAAGACAACTCTCAAACCTAGCAGATTGTCATCGAGTTCGATATCGGCACAATGCAATTGCGCGACAGCGTGCACAAGACTAAATCCCAAACCGCTGTCATTCTTCAATGTGCCGACAACGCCGGTTTTAGCCCAGCTAAGGTTAACTTCTATGCCGAATTCAATTGACTTCTCAGCGACAAAATCCGAGATCTTAACTTCTTCAAAGGCTGTTTCTGGACGCTCATGGAGTTACTGACGCCAGGAAGTCATTTCCGCATGGATATCCCGGATTTTCTTGAGTATCGGCATAACGCGCTTCCTGACAATAAATTGGAATTAGGCTAATAACGTAACTGTTTTTACGAACAGACTTGACTTAATTGGCATTTAGGACAAATTTCCAATTATAACCAAGTAAAAACTTGGTTTTTTGGACCACAGCGACGAGGAATTGTTAGTCGCATGATTGATACTGTCGTCGAAGCAGGTGCCGGAGCCCTCACAGCGGATGCCCTGGATCCCTTCATCGATATTGAAGAAGAGATCAACAGCCTGCGCCGCGAGAAGAATGCCGTCATCCTGGCGCATTATTATCAAGCACCTGAAATCCAGGATATTGCCGATTTTGTTGGCGATTCCTTAGACCTATCCCGCAAAGCTGCCGAAACAGATGCCGATATGATCGCATTTTGCGGCGTTAAATTTATGGCTGAATGTGCCAAAACATTAAGTCCAAACAAAATCGTGGTATTACCGGATAGCGAAGCCGGGTGTTCACTGGAAGATTCCTGCCCGCCGGAAGACTTCAAAAAGTTCCGTGAGAAATTTCCGGATCATTTGGCGCTTAGCTATGTAAACTGCTCTGCCGAAGTCAAAGCGCTTTCCGACATTATCGTTACTTCCTCCAATGCCAAAAGTATCCTTGATCAAATACCGCCAGAGCAAAAAATAATATTTGGTCCGGATCGTCATCTCGGAGCTTATCTCGCCAAAGAATCCAGCCGGGATATGGAAATCTGGCCCGGCACCTGCATCGTTCACGAGCAATTTAATGAGCGTGAACTGGTCAAGTTAATGGTGCGTCATCCGAAGGCCAAATTAGCGGCGCACCCGGAATGCCCGGAAAGTATTCTCAAACATGCCGACCATGTCGGATCGACACGTTCATTGCTAGAATTCGTGACTTTATCTGAAGGAAAAAAATTTATTGTTGCCACCGAACAACACATCATCCATCAGATGGAGCTCGCCGCACCAAATCGGACATTCATTGCCGCACCGGGGCCAGATGGCACCTGTAACTGCGCGAACTGCCCGTTTATGGCTATGAATGATTTGGATAAACTTTATCTGGCTATGTTGAACGAAGCGCCGCGCATCGAAATGCCGGAAGACCTTCGTCTTGGTGCTCTCGCTCCATTGCAAAAAATGCTAGATATGTCGCCAGCTCAGCCAGCTAAGAAATCGGTTGCGGCTTAATTCCTGATATGGCGTTAGAATGGCCGGATGGTCTTGATTTAGATCTTGTCGATAAAATTATTGATGCTGCCTTTGCCGAGGACATTGGCCGTGGCGACTTAACGTCAGAGGCGGTTATCCCCACGGATACCAGTTTTAGCGGCGTAATGTCGGCGCGCCAAAAGATGGTTTGCACCGGTTTGCCGGTCGCCGGCAGGGTGTTTGAACGCTACTCAGACAAAATCACCTGGAACGCGAAGGCACAGGATGGAGATTTGGTCGCAGCTGGTTCAATATTGGCTGAATTGACGGGGCCGGCGATTGAATTACTGACCGCAGAACGCACTGCCATCAACATTTTGCAGCATTTGTCGGGTATTGCCACCCTGACTCGGGAATATGCCGATAAAATTGCTGACCTCGACACGATCTTACTGGATACCAGAAAAACCATTCCAGTCTATCGACAGCTGGCCAAATACGCGACCCGCATGGGGGGAGCGACCAATCACCGGATGGCACTCGATGACGGCGTGTTGATAAAAGACAATCATGTCGCCATATCAGGAGGTATCGCCGAAGCCGTACGCCGCGCCAAAGCCAGCAATCTGCCCAATATTGAAGTTGAGTGTGACACCCTTGAGCAAGTTAAAGAAGCAGTCGAGGCCGGCGCGGATATGATCCTGTTCGACAATATGAGTGCGGAAATGATGGCTAAGGCCGTTACCATTGTTGCTGGCCGGTTGCCAACCGAGGCTTCTGGTGATGTCAATTTAACGACCATTCGCGCCAAGGCAGAATCCGGTGTTACCTATATTTCGGTCGGCGCCCTCACCCATTCCGCACCGGCTGTCAATATTGGGTTGGATTGGAGCGCTGAAATCCTATAATCCCTTGGAAGTTACCCACGTCATTTTTTAGAAATTACATGTCTAAACCGCCTTATGGCCGCCTTTTAAAAATGGGTTTGCAGACCTTACTTGGCCTCAAACACCAAAGATTTTTCATTCTCTATCGCTATGCCGATCAGTTAAGTAAGCCAGGAACGCTCGACACCTATCCGCCGCTTTTGACAATGTTTGTGGCCCAAACATGCCTGCCAAGCAC
The DNA here is from genome assembly GCA_913041095.1 of uncultured Rhodospirillaceae bacterium. Taxonomy (GTDB): domain Bacteria; phylum Pseudomonadota; class Alphaproteobacteria; order Rhodospirillales; family UBA2165; genus TMED23. The sequence continues at coordinate 6,951 of CAJWIB010000048.1, forward strand.
CGCCTGACCTGCCGGGGACTAGGTTTCGGGTTACGATATCTCTATCGCGCCGATGATAATGACGACGTTAAGATTATCGAGGCGGTCAAAGGCACCCGGCTGGTCGTCCTGTCAATTTTATCCGGCATGCCTTACCGCTATTATGTCCGGGTTTACAATAATGCCGGCTAGGCAAGCGTTTCATCTAACAGTGTTCATATAGATCCCGCCCTGCCTGATTACACCGTGACAGCAGTCTAGAGTGAAATATCGGGTGAGAGTTGGCTCATCATTTATGTCCGTCATCAGAGTTCTTAGCCCAAAGCTTGCCGATCTTGAACCCTTTGAGCGCTTTTTGACGCGCATTTTGAGGAAACCACTCCCCAAGCCGTGCCGGTGTTTGAAGAACTCCCATGCCATCTGGCAGAGATCGCCAACGATGCCGATGCGAAAAAGCCAAAGCGCTAGCAATGACGCCGCCCCGATCAAAGTAACGGGCAGCGGTGGCGCAAACCAGATCAAAACAATCGGAACAAACGCAAAACCGTTTAATTTAAGTGCGCTGTTTTTCAAATATGCCGACCGAGAATGACATGATCGGTGGCACTAAGGCTAAAGTGAGAACGGCGGAGAGTGACAATCCACCTAGTACCACTGAACCCAGTCCGCGGTAAAGTTCAGAACCCGCCCCAGGAAACAGCACCAGCGGCAGCATGCCGAAAATAGATGTTAGGGTCGACATAAAGATTGGCCGCACTCGATTACGGGTGGCTTCCTGAATGGCATCGCCCGCCGCCATATGTTCAACTCGAATATGATGGAGTGTTTGATGGACCAGCAAAATGGCGTTATTGACCACAATTCCGACCAAAATGATGAATCCCATCATGGTTAGCATATCAAGCGACTGATCAACATACATATTTAGAATGGCGAGCCCCATCAAACCGCCGGCTGCAGCAACTGGGACCGATAACATGACAATAAAGGGATAGATAAAGCTTTCGAACAGCACGGCCATCACCAAATAAACAATAACGATAGCGAGCAAAATATCGAAAACAATTTCATTCCAGGTTTCCGCAAGCTTGTCGGCGCTGCCGGAAATTCTAATCTGCACACCGTCGGGTAATCCGCGCTCTATCAACGGACCTACAACCTGATCACGGATAACATCAATCGCCTGTTCCAAGGGGATATTGTCCCGTGGGCTTACCTGTAAAGTGACGGTTCGGAAACGGTCTATACGTCTGATCTGCGTCGGACCTGTGGTTACCTCAATATCGCTAAGGCTTTCGATCGGCAGAATGCGGCCATCCCGGGTAACCATCGGTAGATTATAGATCGCCTGTGTATGTTCTTTTTCCGGGTCTGGTCCCTTCAAGGTCAAATCGATACGCTTGCCTTCATAAGTGACTTCGGCAATGCGTATACCATCGTTAAAAACGTCCAGGGTCTGGCCGAGCTCAAATGACGTTACGCCATTATCCGCTAATTTGAGCCGATTGGGCCGCACTCTAATTTCAGGCTCGCCCAGGGATAAAGACGGCTTAGGTCGAATGCGGTTACCTTGCGACGGCGGGAATTTACCCAGCAATCGGAAAAACGTGGATTGAGCAATACGGTAATTTTGAGACAAATCGGGCCCGAGAATATCGACATTGATGGCACGGCCGGAGCCAATTGAACGGCCCCATAGAGAGGGCTGGAATACAAACGCCAAAGTGCCAGGCTCCTCACGCCCCGGCTGTTGTAAAATCGGAATTAATTCATGCGCTTTAGATGGGTCAGCATGGGTGCCAGCAATAAAGGCGCGACCTCTGAGGGCAACAAAAAAGAATCTATGTATTTTCTTTTCCACATCATCCGCAACTTTGCCAACTGCTTTCTCGGCTAGATCCGTTGTCTCCGTCCACAGCGCCCGCGTTTTTTCCTGAACGCGGAGCATAATCTGTTCCATCGTATCCAAATTGTAACCCGCTGGTGGCTGAACAAAACCGATCACTAAATTTCTATTGCCGGTGGGCAGGTAATCGAGTTTCGGCATAGCTATCCAGGCAAATAAGCTGGCACCCAGAGTCAGAGCACAAACCACTCCAACCGCCTGAAACTTACGGTTCGCAACATAACCAGCAAAGCCTACCCAGAAATTAGTAAAACCGGTGGCAAAAGCGTCGATTCCAGGCAGATGCAACCCCTTGCCTTCATCAAAGGCAGCGCTTGAAAATACGCGATTCGAAAGTGCTGGAATTAGCGTAATTGAAACAAATAGAGACAACATTACTGAGACAGATATGGCAACGCCGATATCGCGGAATAACTGGCCTGCTTCCAAATCCATAAACAGGATTGGAATAAACACCATCACCGTTGTCAGTGACGATACCAAAACGGCCGGCCAGACCTGGGACGTGCCTTTATAAGCCGCTTCTGATGCGCTCATACCCTGCTGACGCAGGCGGAATATATTTTCTAATACAACGATGGCCGCATCGACCACCATACCGACGGCAAACGCTATTCCCGCCAAGCTGACAACGTTTAACGAACGGCCAAGCGCTGCCATGGCGACAAAAGTGCCGATCACTGAAACAGGAATAGCCGCCCCAATAACAATCGTCGGTCGCCACGAGCGCAGAAACAACAATAGAATTAGGATCGCTAAACCACCGCCGATATAAATGTTTTGAATTACGAGATCGATGGCCGAATTTATATAATCAGTTTCATCATACATCTGCTGCATACGGAGGCCGGCCAGACGCACCGGCCCATTTGCCAGATCATCCGCAACTCGCCGGACATCCTTCATGGTCTCAAGCACATTCGCGCCTTGCTCGCGGGTTAAATTCAAAGCTAAGGTGGGTACACCCTTCATTCGGGCCCGGGCAAAGGCTTCCTTGTAAGAAACCTGAACTTGAGCGACATCTGCTAAGGTAACTCGACCGAGACCGCTACCACTGCCGTTTTTTGACTCACTGCGTAACAATATACTGCGAACTTCATCTGGCGACTTCAGCTCCCCCTCGGTGCGCACAACATAGCGGCGCTTTCCTTCATTGACGTCACCGCCCGTAATGGACGCGTTCTCAGCTCGCAGCTTGGCGACAATCTCAGAGATCGTCATGCGGTAATGGGCTAATTTTTCCGGATCAACGACGATTTGAATTTCACGTTCATTTTCGCCAAAAAGATTTACCCCACTGACACCCGGTATGCTTTCAAAACGCTCTCGAATAACATCACGCAGGAAATCGCCATAAGTTGACATTGCGCGCTCATTGCCGTCCATGCGCCGCAGGCTAAAATAGGCAATTGCGTTGTCCTCCGTGCCGGAAGTGCCGATCACCGGTTCATCAGCCTCAGCCGGATAACCAGTCACACGATCCAAACGATTGGCCGTTAGCAAAAGGATACGATTGAAATCCAAGCCCGGAGCAAATTCAAGGGTAACGACACTTTCATTATGTTTGGCTTCACCGACAATGCGCTTGAGCCCTTCAATGCCTTTAAGTTCTTCCTCCTGCTTGGACACAATTTCCCGCTCGACTTCGTTGGGAGAGGCGCCTCGCCAACTGGTTTTGATGATGATCACCGGTTGGCGAACGTCTGGAGACATTTGAATTGGAATTTTATTCAGCGAGACCCAGCCGAAAAGCACGATCATCAATACCATTGCAACAACGGCGATGGGGCGCTGGATTGAGAGTTGGATAATATTCATCTAACTCTCCTATTTATTGAACTATTTTTACGCGGCCACCGGCACCGAGTCGCTCGTTACCTCGGATGACTACTTTGTCGCCCGCTTTGAGCCCCTTCAGAACCTGGAATTTGTCGCCGACGCCGCGCCCCAATTGAACATTGTGCATGGTTGCGCTGGAACCTGAGACAACAAACACAATATTTCCATTTGCTCGGCGGATAACCGCATCTTTAGGAACCGTTAGAATTTTATTTCCATTGGTCAAAGGCAATTCAACCGTGACGCTTTGATTGTCTGCCATTTTTATAGCATCCTGACCAAATTCCGCAATCAAACGGATTGGCCGCGTGCGGGTTCTAACATTCTCGCTCGGGATAATAGATCTGACTTTCGCTGGATATTTCTTTCCGCCTTCAACAATAATTGTGGCAGACGTCCCTAATTCTAGACCAACGACGCGAAATCTCGGAATGTCCACCTCGACTTCAATTAACTTATCATTCAACAAAGTAACGACACGTGCTCCAACATTGACATAGCCACCAATTTCAACATGTTTTTCGATCACCACAGCATCATAGGGCGTTTTGATTGTAGCATTTTTAATATCAATTTGCAGTTTTCTGAGCGCCGCCGTGAATTCAGCCAATTGTGCCCTGCGTTCCGCAACAACGCCTTCCTGTTCTTCAAATCGAGCGCGTGAATAGGCGGCCGATTTCGATAAATTTCTCATCCGCCTCATTTCCCGCTCAGCATTTTTAACCATCGTCTTGTGCCGGGAAACTTGCGCCGCAATGCGTTGATGTTCCGCGCGCAACCGGCTTTTAGCCAAAGTCGCGACAACCGTATTCTTCGAAACTCGGTCACCGACATTAACGTTAACCGTTTCAACTGCACCACTTATCCGCGCTGCCAATGGGCCACTTTGCAGCACTGCTATACGGCCAATGACCGAATAAGATTCTGTTGTTGTT
>CAJWIB010000049.1 GCA_913041095.1 uncultured Rhodospirillaceae bacterium
TATCTGCAGCTGAAACCGAAAAGAAGCAAGCAGCAGAAGAGGCAGAAGCCGCAAAAATTCGCACCCTCTCAGAAGCAGCGAGAATCAAAGAGATTGCCGAAGCTGAGGCTGAGGCTGAAACCCTGATGTCTAAATCTCTCGAAATTCGAGCAGCCATCGAAGCTGTTGCTCAGCAAGCTATGAACGAGGCTGACAACAAGATCTCGGACCAACAGGTTGATATGAAGGTCAAGCAAGCTATTATTGATGCCTTGCCAGATATCATCCGAGAAAGCGCCAAGCCAATGGAGAACATCGATGATATTAAAATTCTTCAAGTCGATGGATTGGGCGAAGGAAACTCAGGTGTGAATGCCACTGCATCTGGCTCGGGCAACCCTGCGGATCAAGTAATTTCCAGCGCCCTTCGCTACCGTGCTCAGGCGCCAGTTGTTGATTCTTTAATTAAAGAGCTCGGCTTGTCACCTGCAAGTGGCTCAGGCCTAACTTCACTCGTCACCAACTTTGGCGAGGAGAACGGCAATCAATCCGACAGCTCTGAAGGTTAGTGTACAAGAGTGATGTGGCACTTTATTGTGGGGTAGTTTTAATAAACCCGATAGGCTTTAACAGTGGCAACTCCGAAAAATAACTCCGTCATAAAAGCGTTCCAAATTCTGACCGCCTGCTCTTCTAGTAGAGAACCGCTCAATACTCAGGAAGTTGCGCGTGCTACCGGTATGACGGCGGCAACAGCCCATCGCTTTTTAATAACACTCGAAGATTTAGGTGCCATTGCCCGGACCGATAAAAATCAATTCCAGCTCGGCTTTGCCATTGCTGAGATGGCCAGAGGTATTAAAGACGATAACTGGCTGGCAAATTTTGCCCAAACCCATGTCGATGATTTAGTGCAGGATTTTAAGGAAGCTGTCGGCGTTGCCATTTTAAATGATGGCCGAGTGAGCTTTATTGCCACCGCAGAAGCCAACCGATCCCTCAAGACCGGCCATATTATTGACACTACTGTACCAATATATTGTTCTGGCGTTGGTAAAGTTTTGCTATCTGGATTACCAACGATTGAACGGGAAGAACTTCTGCACGAAACCGAATTCGAAAAATTTACGCCTAATACAATCACCGATTTGGCTAAGCTCCGTCAGGAAATAAGCAAAATTAACAAAAATGGCTATGCCATTGATGAACAGGAGATGGAAGAAGGCCTGCGTTGTTTAGCCGTACCTATTAAAGGCGGTGACAGCCAAGTTATAGCGGCAATTTCAGTGTCGGGCCCGGCTTCAAGAATGACTCAGGAGAGGATAGATGTATACCGCGAAAAAATGCAGGAGCGCGCACAACATCTTGGCAATCTATTCTATTCAGAAAGTAAAGTATTGCCGGGCATGGCTACCCCTAGAGGCAGCTTCCCTCATATTAAAATGGTCAGTGATTTTGCTTTTGTTTCCGGCATCAGTGCCCGCCGTCCTGACGAGACATTTGTCGGCGCTCGCAAAAAACGAAATGGCGAAATGGAGCTTGATATTAGAGAGCAGGCCCGTGCAACGATCGAAAATATTCGCGATGTCTTGCGGAGTACCGGCGCGTCTTTAACCGATCTCATTGAAATAGAGGCCTTTCTGGTTTCGATGGATGACTATGAAGGCTTCAATGAGGTCTATGCCCGCTATTTTGGCACTGACGGCCCAGCACGGACCACGGTTGCTGTAAACTCACTGCCCCACCCTCACCAGATTCTCATGATGAAAGCGGTTGCCCGGATGCCAGGTAACAAATCTCGCGCATCTCCCCCCCCAACAATAACATTTGGATGATATACATGCTTTAGATCTGGGCTTTTATCGGCGGATTTCCGGTGCTGTCAGACGAATGCGAACTAGTCTCTGTATATCGTGAATACTAGGAATTTATGCAGCACAAATCTGCTGCCACTCTGCAATTACAGCGTTATGTTGCAGCTTAAATATTTCTCTTGAATTGATGTACCGTTCTTTGTTGAAGTGGTTGTAAACAGATGAATGAATTGAGGCAAATTTCTGCAAACTTCGCATCCGCCTAAATTTCAACATCGCGTATTCTCATCTTCGAAAAGGTAGGTGAGAATTTTCAGCTCGGTTGTTGACCCAACGTCCTAATTTCTGAAGGTTCGCATTTCCAATCATTTTCAATGCAGCTCGATATGACGGAAGTTTATCAGTTACGATTGTTTTTGATTTACCATAACGTTTCATGATTTTCTTGAGAAAATCCAGCGCTGCTTTTCGATCTCTGCGCTTGGATACAAAGGCTTCTAAAATCTCACCCTCATGATCAACCGCACTCCAAAGATAGTAAGTCTCGCCGTTGATCTTCACAAACACCTCATCGAAATACCACTTCCGATTTGAATGATGGGGAACTGGGTGCAGTCGTTTCTCGCGAATTTCTTTGACGAAGAGTGGGCCAAATTTATTCCACCAATAACGAACTGTTTCGTGGCAGATGTCGATGCCTCGCTCATGGCGCAAATCTTCTACATTTCGAAGCGATAGTGAATACCTGACATACATCATCACGGCCAGGCGAATGATCCCGGGTGATGATGATCACAGGTTGAAGATTTATTTAATTTGCTCGCCTATCAGGCGAGATTTTTCTATATACCGCGGCGTTCTTTCATGGCCGCGCTAAGAGTGCCGTCGTCAAGATAATCCAACTCACCACCCACAGGAATGCCGTGAGCCAGGGCTGTTACTATCACCCCAGCATCCGCCAAACGATCGGTAATATAATGCGCTGTCGTTTTGCCGTCGACTGTTGCACTGGTGGCCAGAATAATTTCATTCACCGCATCACTGCGGGCGCGAGCGATGAGGCTATTAAGAGTCAGATCATCAGGGCCAACACCATCCAGCGGCGACAAAACACCACCCAAAATATGATAAAGACCATTAAACGACGCGGTGCGTTCCAAGGCCCACAAATCGGCGACTTCTTCAACCACGCAAATCGTCGCCATATCCCGTTTAATATCGGTGCAGATGGCACACGAATTGGCGGTATCCAAATTGCCGCAGGTGGAACAGGTTTCAACGTTTTCAGCCGCTGCCTCCATCGCCAGACCCAGCGGCTTCATCAAGGATTCACGATTTTTAATCAGATGGAGCGCGGCGCGGCGCGCTGATCTCGGACCGAGCCCCGGCAGCTTTGAAAGTAGTTGAATAAGGCGATCAATTTCAGTGGTGTTCATTAAATTGGTTCCTCAAGCCAAAATGTAACACATTTCGTCTTTCGGTCATTAGAACGGTAATTTAAATCCGGGTGGCAGTTGCAGACCGCCGGTCATTTCCGACATTTTTGCGTTTACCCGGGATTCGACTTTTGATTTGGCATCATTAAACGCAGCGACGATCAAATCCTCCAGCACTTCCGGATCACTGGGATCAATTAAAGACTGATCAATTTTAATTTTACGAACATCGCTTTTTCCGGTAAGCGTCACTTCGATCATACCGGCGCCGGAAGAGCCGGTCACTTCCATTTCCGCGAGCTTATCCTGCATCTCGGTCATTTTTGATTGCATCTCTTGGGCCTGCTTCATCATTTGGCCGAGATTTTTCATACTTAGTCTTCCCCTTCAATTTCTTCTACTACTATTTCTTCTGGCCCGCCGAGTTCTCTAACCTCGGCAATTTCCGCTCCTGGAAATGTTTCCATAACCGATTGCATAAAGGAGGTCTGGGCAATCTTATCCCGGCGTGCCACTTGAACAGCATCTTCCCGCTGTTGCACGCTTGCAGCGCCCTGCTCGTCCAGTGAAATTGTCACCACCCAACGGCGATCCGTAGTGCCATTTAAAAAGCGGGTTAATTCATGGCTGAACTCACGCGGCATATTATCGCCGGGCTGGAACACGATGGTACCCGGTTCAAAACGCACCAGATGAACATTGCTGACCAAATTGGAGCGCAATATACGCTCATTCATTTTATCGGCGAGGGCAATCACATCTTCAAAAGTTTGCGGACTGGAGAGCACTTCCGGGGCAATTTCCGCCATGGCTTGAGTTTCTGCTTGAGGCATAATTTGCGGTGCCGCCTGAGTTTGTACGGTTTGTTGTCCTGCGTTTACGACTGGCTGCCCACCACCATTACCACCGCCACCGGTAGGGTGTACATTCGGAGTTTCACCGGAACTTTCGTTGATAGATTTTACCACATCCGCTGGGGTTGGCAGATCAGCCAGATAGGCTAACCGGATCAAAATCATTTCAGCCGCTTGGATAGGTGAAGGAGCTGATTGCGCTTCTCGAAGGCCTTTCAACAGCATTTGCCATGCCCGCGTTAAGGCTCTCATAGAAAGCCGGCTGGTTAAATCTTTGCCACGGTCCCGATCCGATTCCGGTACCATTGGACCGTCGGCAATATCCGGTGTGACTTTAACCCGGGACAGCCAATGCACGACTTCCAGCAAGTCCTGCAACACCAGAACGGAATCAGCACCATTAGCGTAATCAGCGTCGAGCATGTCGAGGGCACCCGAAACATTACCTTTCATCACCAACTCAAAGAGATCAAAGCTGCGTTCCCGGTCGGCGAGACCCAACATATCCCGGACAACATCTTCGCCAAGCTCAGCATTATCTTTGGCAGCGGTTGCGACCACTTGATCAAGCAGACTTTGGCCATCTCTGACCGATCCATCAGCTGCTCTGGCAATAAGTGAAATTGCTGCATCAGTAACCTTAACCCCTTCTTTTTCGGCGATTTCCGAAAAATTAGCACTGAGTGTTTCAATATCGACGCGCCTGAGATCAAAGCGCTGACAGCGGGACAACACCGTCACCGGTACTTTTCTGATCTCAGTAGTGGCAAAAATAAACTTCACATGTGCTGGCGGTTCTTCGAGCGTTTTTAAGAGCGCATTAAAAGCGTTACGGGATAGCATGTGAACTTCATCGATGATATAGACTTTGTAGCGCGCTGAAACCGGCTTGTAGCGCACCCCTTCGATGAGCTCGCGTACATCATCAACACCGGTCCGGCTGGCGGCATCCATTTCGAGAACATCGACCAAGCGGTCTTCAGCAATAGCCTGACAGAACTCGCACTCACCGCAAGGTTCAATCGTCGCCTCACCGTTACCGTCCTGGCCGACGCAATTTAGTGCCCGGGCGATAATCCGCGCGCTGGTCGTTTTGCCGACGCCCCGAACCCCGGTTAGAATAAATGCATGTGCCAGACGGCCCGACTCAAAGGCATTTTTAAGTGTGCGCACCATGGCGTCCTGGCCGATGAGATTACTAAAATCGGTCGGTCGGTATTTGCGTGCCAGAACTTGATATTCGATCTTGTCAGAAACGTCAGAATTTGGGGTTTCTTTTGAGTCGCTCATAACACCACACGTCTTGGAATCATAATCTGGAAAATTAGGTGGGAGACCGAACACGCGACCCGAAACATAAACTCGTTACGGCTGCTTCCTTCCGGACCTGACCGGGTTGGCGAGCGGTTCGTCCGCAGCCGACCTCCCGGAAAGATTATAGCAGTTTTGGGGGGCAAGGTGGCAAGCTCTATCCACATTTCGGCGTACAAATTTAACTGAAGTCTATTCTTCAACGACAAACGAGCCCACCATACCCTTAACCGCATCTCGGCTTAGTGGTGAAAAATAGAGATTGGTGGCAAATATGCCCGGTCCCTGATCACCCTCAAAATTAAACTAGCCGTCGCGCACCGGCACGAAGTGCACTTCTTTTACTTCCCCTGCATTGAGATTGAGGCCAACCAGATTTATGCCGCTAATTTCTTCTTTTTCAGTAATGATCTTACGCAGCGCGATGGTTTTAAAAAAAATCTTCGACCACCAGAATATGCTAAACATCATCGCGGTTCTCGACCAGCATGATGTAGGGCTCACCTTGCAGCAAATGGATTATCGTCAGGCGAAATTCATTTTACCGGATATCAATCTCAAAAGTTTTACCCTCACTCCAATCAGTGACCTCAACGATCTCTTTCTGATCGCGGATATAGCCTCCTCTATTGAGCACTGCAAAGACATCTCGCTCGGCGCAGGCGGACAGGCCAAGCAATTAAGAAGACAATGGCCAAGCCGGTATTAATTCCAGAATTAGTTTTACCTTTCATGAGACCCATATGATGAGTGAATATAGCGGGTTAAAATCGTCATAATTTATGACTGAAATTTACGCTAAAAACCACCTCGAAATATAGGGTGAATAGTTAAGCTTCTAATTTCGAATTTAAGAGAGGATTGCTAGAACCACCAAGCTGTGCATACATGCCGCCCATGACTTCAAAATTCTATTATGACGGTATCACTCTTGATCGCGCGCATCACCTGAGATTGGATAAGAAATGGTTGTCAGAAAATCTGTCAAGTGATCCATCCGGCAGTCAGATAGGTGAAAATCTGCGAATCATTCCGGTTTGGCGCAGCAAGAGCCTGATCTGCACCGAAGGACAAATGCAGGCCGCCATCCTAACCGGCCATACCGCCGAGGAAGTTCGCCAAAATGCCGCCACGCTTGTGTTTTTGGGACTTGAAGGCGATACTATTTATTGTGCGGCAGATTTATCTTATGCAGATGACCCTCATAGTTTGGGCCTGCCCGCCGACACGGCTTTTGAAGATTTACGCGGTCTGGCCACATCACTAGACCCCATCAATGCCGGTTATCTGGCCTATGCACGAGCAATTATTCATTGGCATATCGGTCATAAATATTGTGGTATTTGCGGCAGTGAAACTGCTGTTGGCCGCGGTGGTCACGAACGAACTTGCACAAATCCAGATTGCGCCAGAATTCATTTTCCGCGTACTGATCCGGCCGTCATTATGCTGGTCACTCATCCGAGCGAAGAAAAATGCCTACTTGGCCACAACAAAAGATTTCGCGGCCTAACCTATTCAACCATCGCTGGATTTGTTGAGCCAGGCGAAATGCTGGAACAAGCAGTCGCCCGGGAAGTGCTAGAAGAAACAAATATCGAAGTTGTTGATGTCACTTATCAGGCATCCCAGCCCTGGCCTTTCCCCGCCTCCATCATGCTCGGTTTCAGAGCGCGCGCGGTAACAACTGAAATTGTTTGCCATGATCAGGAACTTATCGATGCCCGATGGTTCTCGCGTGACGAGGTGCACGAAATGGCAAAAGGTCGCGAATCTCTGCCACCGTCTAATCTCTCGATCTCAAGATGGCTCATTGATAGTTGGCTATTTGAGGAATAGTTCACATATAGTAAATGCTAGTAAGCTGATTTGAGGAATTATTGTTTTCGATGAGTAAAAATAATGACACAACACAGGCCTTTCTTGAGACCGAAGCAGCTTTAGAAAAAGCGCTGGCTGATCAAGGCCGGCTCGAAAACGAAGTGATGACCAAAGTCCACCAATTTGCTTATGACATTAAGAATCCGCTAACGGCCAAGATTGGCCTCACTAAATTGATGAAAATAGGGATGACAGCACCGGATAAGATTCAGCCCAACGCCGAGATCATCCGCAGTTCTGCGATCCGCATTCTTGGATTGTGTGAAGACATGCTCGCCGGTACCGTCGTGACGCTGTGTTTTCCGAAAAAATGACGCGGGCTTAGGTTTGGTTTTCCGACTGGTAAGCTGGAAACTCATGCGCCGCTAAAGACTTAAACTCTTCGGAAAAGGCAATACTTGTGCGGAATTTTAAGTCCATGTTTACCGTAATAAAGCGGGATCGAAAGAGCTCGAGACCATCTTCGGCACCAAAAAACCGGTGTTGTAAAATCATCGATTTTTTGCCAAATCCCTCAATCGCAGTCGCCATATAAAATTCGTCACCACTGTATATTTCTACCAAGAATTGCGATTCCTCTTTATGCAGCGCAAACGCTGTACCACGTTCCGGTATATCCTCAATTGGCTCCTCCAGAAGCGCCATAATTTCAATAACCCCATCACTGAGAGTTTCAAAATAATACTGGATATTCATATGGCCGAGCGCGTCGCACATATCTGGCTCAACGACACGACGATTTACTTCTCTGAAACTGCTGGCATTCATATTGACACTACTCAGTGCCATTTTTATTGATGACATCGCGCACTGGATTGCGTGGATAAGCGCCCATAATGCGTACTTCATGGGTGAAGAAGGACAGCTCTTCCAGCGCCAGACGTAGGCCGCGGCTTTCCGGATGGCTATCGACTTCGGCGTAGAATTGCGCCGCGATAAAGCCGCCGCCAACTAAATAACTTTCGAGCTTCACCATATTGATGCCATTGGTGGCAAAACCGCCGAGCGCCTTATAAAGCGCTGCCGGTACATTGCGCACCCGAAAGACGAAGCTGGTCATGATGTCACCGTCATCCGGCGCAATATCGAGCGCATCTTTGGCCATCAGCAAAAAGCGCGTCGTGTTATGCTCAGCATCTTCGATATTGCCACACAGGGATTCGAGGCCATAAATTTCGCCGGCTAAGTCCGACGCAATCGCTGCATGGGCTTTTTCACCGCGCTCGGCAATATCCCTTGCAGCGGCAGCAGTATCGACATGAATCATGGGCTCGAGGCCGAGATCCTTGATCACGTTGCGGCATTGATTAAGCGCATGGACATGAGAGTGAACATGAGTGAGCTGGTCGAGTTTAGTGCCTTTGACCGCCAGTAAATGATGCTCTACCCGCTGGAAATGTTCACCAACAATATGCAAACCGGAATCCGGTAACAGATGATGAATATCTGCCACCCGGCCCGCCACCGTATTATCGATGGGAATTATCAGATACTTGGCCTTGCCATCGCGGACAGCGGCAAAGGTCTCTTCAAAAGTGTGGCACGGCAAGGTTTCCATATCACCACGCACAGCACGGCAGGCCATGTCACCATTGGCGCCAAGCTCACCTTGAAAGGCGATCAGATTATTTGGGTCTGTATTCATGGAGGTCCGTATAGCGGGACGGGAGTGAATTGTCCATCCTATCTCCGGGTAAATCACTTAAGTATTAGAGTGATTTATCCAACAATTCCCACGTAATTTATAACGATTTGTCAAGCAAATCACAGGCCTCTTCGACTTCATTTTCCCAATCAACATTGAGCGGCAACTGATTGATCAAGGCAACATCCATGCGCATACCATTTTCCAACGCCCGCTTACCTTCGATACGTTCGTTCAACTCGCTGTCGGTCGGCTCGAGATTGACAAATTTATCCAATTGCGGCCGCTGATAGGCATAGATTGGAATATGATGGTAATAGGGCCCATCACCGAGAACAGCGATATCGCGGCTCAAATCCTTAATCCGGCCAATTTTTGAGGTAGGTATCCAGCTGACACTTCGGCCTTCCTGCCATTCAATGGTGGCTTTGACGACACTGGTATTTTTTTCATCACCCTCTTGCAGCGGGCACACTAGTGTCGCGATGGCGACCTCATAATTGGCCAACGGATACAGCAACACCCGAATATATTTGGGATCAATCGTCGGTAAATCATCGTGCAGATTAATAACGACATCGTGGTTATAAAATCGGTCAAATTTATTTACCGTCGCAGCAACCCGGTCAGCCCCCGACTCGGTCCGATAGTTATGGCTTTTCAAATGATGATCGGGATCGGTGCGATAGGTGTAAGCACCGGCCTCACCAACGGCTTCGGCAATCTCATCATCAACGCAATCGACAATCACATTACCGCAACCAGCTTCGATGGCACGGCTCCAGGAATGGACGATCATCGGCTTGCCATGAATATCCTGCAATTGCTTTTTAGGAATACCGTTTTCGTCAACCTGTGACGGAATCACGATCAACGGATTACGTTCTGTCATGCTCTATTCTTTCTAAAAAAATATTATTTTATTCCCCACCAATGCTTCCTATATACATTTTATCCGCGTTCATCTATACCCTGATCGCAAATTCCAGTAATTTATCTGTTACATGGTTATTTTTGGGTTATTTTTTAGCACCGGCAACAACAGACCATAGCGGACTTAACAAAGGGCTTGACCATGTGGAGCACAAATACAAATAATACCATTGGCGCGATCATTGTTGCCTTGTGGATACTTTGGGTCAGCAATCAAATTGGTAATCTTTTAATTCCAGCATATGAACCAGTTCAAGACGCCGTCGCCAGTACAAGTGTCGCCAAGGTACCAGCCAAGAAAGCTGCCGAGAAGACCGTTGGAGAGACTGCCGCAAGAGCTGAGCCAGCACAGTCCCTACCCGTTCTACTGGCCTCGGCCAATGCTAACAAAGGTAAAAAGATCGCCAAAAAATGCATCGCCTGTCACACCTTTAAGAAAGGCGGCAAAAACAAAGTTGGCCCGAACTTGTTTGCCATTATCGGTAAAGACCGTGCCGGCGTCGCTAAATTTAATTATTCCGGCGCGATTAAGAAAATGGGCGGCAAATGGGGCTTTGCTGACATGGATCAGTTTCTGACCAAGCCGAAAGCTTTTATGCCCGGCACAAAAATGGTGTTCAATGGCTTGAAAAATGCCGGTGATCGCGCCGCCATCATCATGTATCTCCGCAGTTTCGCTGATGCACCTACAGCGCTGCCTAAGTAATTGTTCCAGGGGCTTGCATAAATGACCGTCCCCGCTTCTTATATTGAACTCGCTGGACGGCTAGCAGATATCGCCGGACCTATCGTGGCGCGCTATTTTCGCTCTGATTTAGCAATTGCCGATAAGGCTGACTCGAGCCCGGTAACCGCCGCCGACCGGGAGGCCGAAGCTGCTATTCGCGCCGTGCTTGAAGCTGAATGCCCTGATCACGGCATTCTTGGTGAGGAACATGGGGCGGAAAATCTTGAGGCCGACTATGTTTGGGTCTTGGACCCGATCGACGGCACCAAAGCTTTCGTTACCGGCAAACCGCTGTTCGGCACGCTCATCGCACTGTGCCAAAATGGCACGCCGGTTCTGGGCGTGATCGATCAGCCGATCCTCAAAGAACGCTGGGTCGGGGCGGTTGGTCACCCAACCACCTATAACGGTGAATCTGTATCGGCGCGGGCTTGTGGCGAGATGAGCGAAGCCTGGCTCTATGCCACCTCTCCGGCAATGTTTAAAGGCGCGGATAAGGCGGCATTTAACCGACTTGTCGAATGCGTTAAATTTCCACTTTACGGGGCAGATTGCTACGCTTATGGCCTGCTCGCCTCAGGCTTTACCGATATTGTCTGCGAAGCAACCATGCAGCCTTATGACTATTGCGCCCTGGTGCCGGTGGTTGAAGGCGCCGGAGGAAAAATATCCGATTGGGCCGGTCAGCCGTTAACGTTCAACTCCGATGGCCGCGTCCTGGCTGTTGGTGATCCAGCTCTACACCAAGTTGTTCTCGACCTATTCACTTCTTAATTAGCATTTAATTCCAAGGTGCCGGGTACCTTTTATAGCGATCACAGTAATTATACTTGATCCCGCCCTATTCTCGACCACAATAGTGTTAAGGATAAGAAAAATTGAGGAAGCCGGGTATGGGTCGATTGATCAAGATTATTTTAGGTTT
>CAJWIB010000050.1 GCA_913041095.1 uncultured Rhodospirillaceae bacterium
AGAGTAATCACATGACTTATGAAACCATCCTCTATGACGTTGAAGACCGGATTGCCCATATCACCCTAAATCAGCCCGCCAAAAGGAATGTTCTCAACTGGACGATGCTGCTTAAATATAAGTAATGCCGCCATCCGGTTATCCCGAGATAAAATTATTGGTCAACCGGTGTTAAGTTCGTGGCAGGCACTGCTTGATTATTGCCGGTTGGCCATAGGACGGAAGCAAAAGGAACAGTTTTGGGTCTTTTTTCTAAATCGCAAAAATGTTTTGATTACCGATGAACTGCAACAAATTGGTATAGTGGATCATACACCGGTTTATCCGCAAGAGGTAGTAAAGCGCGCGCTGGATCTTGGGGCGACAGCCATCATTATGGCGCTCACTCACCTGAGTGGTGAATTGACATCATCAAAAGGCGACATTGCGATGACCCAAGAGGTTAAAGAGGCCGGCAGAAAATTAGGTATTTCCGTTCATGATCACATCATTGTCAGCTGCAATGGGACATCGAGCTTTAAAAGCCTAGGTCTGCTGTAAGGGCAAAAAAACTATGAATTTGGCCGCACATAATATTTTAAAAGCGGTTTTGTTTTGCCGGGTTTGTGTTTAAATTGATGCCGGTAAATTCCAATGTGGCAATCAACTGATCAAAAATCTAAGAATCCACAATTGCGCGGCATAGGTGGAAGCTTTTTATATGACACCCATTAAAACTTTACGCATCTTTCTACCGTTCGCTTTTGGCTTTTATCTTTCTTATCTTTATCGCTCCGTAAATGCCGTTATATCACCTGATTTGATTCGCGATATTGGCGTTGATGCGGCAAATTTAGGCCTCTTGAGCAGCGCCTATTTTATCGCTTTTGCCTCTGCCCAGATTCCGCTGGGTATTATTCTGGATCATTTGGGACCGCGTAAAGTGGGGGCCAGCCTGCTCGTATTCGGCGCCCTGGGTGCTCTGATTTTTGCTTTTTCCGACACGCTTTTTAATTTGATAGTCGGCCGCGCCTTTATTGGCTTCGGTGTGTCGGCTTGTCTGATGGCGTCATTCAAGGCTTTCGTTGATTGGTTCCCGAAAGAACGCATTGCGCTGGCAAACGGTGCTATTATGACGGCGGGCGGATTGGGCGCGTTAACCGCGACCGCACCGGTTGAGTTTGCTGTGCAGTTAACTGATTGGCGTGGCGTCTTTATCGGCTTGGCAGTTTTGACGTTGTTGGCCAGTTTGGCAATCTATTTCGTCGTACCCGAACGGCCGCCCGAAAAGAAACAGCCCGGTGATTCGACCTTCAACGATCAGTTTCAAGGTCTGCTGCTGATTATCAAACATCCAATATTCTTACGATATGTTCCGGTCTCCGTTGTTTCTCAAGGGTCAATGCTGGCGATCCAAAGCCTGTGGGTAGGACCTTGGCTACGTGATGTCGGCGGATTATCGCGCGGTGAAACGGCAAATAGCCTGTTGATGATGGCGATCGCTCTGGCCTGTGGTTTTTTGTCTTGGGGCGTAATTAGCGAAAGGCTTGGGCATCTCGGAATTTCATCGATGAAAACATCACTATTTGGCATGGCTATTTTTTCAATCATGCAGCTGATACTGATAAGCGAGCCAATTTCCTTTATGGTGCCGGCGCTGGTGTTATTTGCCTTTTTTGGTACTGCCGGGTCGCTTTCCTATGCAGGATTAGTATATATTTTCCCGGCCCATTTGGCAGGTCGGGTTTATACTACCGTCAATTTGCTGGTTTTTATTGTCGCTTTTACGGCCCAATGGGGTATTGGCCTGATCATTAATCTCTGGCCGCAACCGGCGCCTGGACAATTCTCAGCCATCGGTTATCAAGTCGCGTTTGCTACGGTTTTGAGTATTCAGCTTTCATGTTTTGCCTGGATTTGGATCGCCAAACTCATACGGCCGCAAAAATAAATATTGCTGACGTCTTCTAAAACTGGGTGGCCTCTGATATACCGTCAACTGCACACCCATTATTCTAACAGTTAAAAGAGAACTACCATGATTCCGCGTTACAGCCGCCCGGAAATGACTGCCATTTGGGAGCCGGATAATAAATTTCGTATTTGGTTTGAGATCGAAGCTCACGCTTGCGATGCTCAAGCTGAGCTCGGTATTATCCCTAAAGAAGCCGCCAAAGCGGTATGGGATCGTGGTGCCTTCGAGGTTGACCGGATCGATGAGATCGAGCGCGAAACCAAGCATGACGTCATCGCCTTTTTGACCAACTTGGCTGAGCATGTCGGTGATGCGGCGCGCTTTGTCCATCAGGGCATGACTTCATCAGACGTGCTGGATACCTGCTTGGCTGTTCAATTGACCCAGGCGACAGATATTCTGTTGGTGGATTTGGACCGCCTATTGACGGCGCTCGAAAAGCGCGCTTTTGAATTTAAAATGACGCCGACCATGGGCCGCTCTCACGCCATCCATGCCGAACCGACGACGTTTGGGGTGAAGCTCGCGACCTTCTATGCCGAGTTTGCCCGCAACAAAGAACGCCTCGTCCAAGCGCGGGCTGAGATTGCCACCTGCGCTATTTCCGGCGCCGTCGGCACATTCGCCAATATTGACCCGGGCGTTGAAGAATATGTCGCCAAAGCGATGAGGCTGCAACCGGAACCGGTGTCGACACAAGTGATCCCGCGTGACCGCCACGCCGTGTATTTTTCGGTGTTGGGTGTTATTGCCAGCTCAGTTGAACGGCTGGCGACAGAAATCCGCCATATGCAGCGGACCGAAGTTCGAGAAGCCGAAGAATTTTTTTCGGAAGGTCAGAAAGGATCGTCCTCGATGCCGCATAAGCGTAATCCAGTGCTGACCGAAAACCTCACTGGCCTTGCCCGCATTGTGCGCTCAGCTGTCGTACCCGCCCTGGAAAATGTTGCGCTGTGGCATGAGCGCGATATCTCGCATTCGTCGGTCGAACGTATGATCGGTCCGGATGCAACGGTGACGCTCGATTTTGCCCTTAACCGGCTGGCTGGTGTGGTTGAGAACCTGCTCGTTTATCCGGAAGATATGCAGAAAAATATCGACCAGCTTGGCGGTTTAATTTTTTCTCAGCGGGTTCTGCTGGCCCTGACCCAAGCCGGTGTCAGCCGTGAAAATTCTTATCTATTTGTGCAGCGCAATGCGATGAAAGTATGGGAACAAGGCGCTGACTTTCTGACTGAGCTTAAAGGTGATAGTGACGTCACAGCTAAAATCAACGCCGGCGAACTGGAAGAACTGTTTGATATCGGCTACCATACTAAAAATGTTAACGTGATCTTCAAGCGGGTCTTCGGCCGGAGTTAAATAGTTAACATTCCAAAAGGCTACCGGCACTTTTTAAAAAATTAACCTTTTGCCAGCTCGGCTTCCTCAGCTTGTGCCGCCGTTTTGCCCCACAATGGTGGGTCTTTGAGATATTCTTCTTCCTCACGTGTATTTTCCCGGCCGAGCACGGCGTTGCGATGGGGGAATCGGCCAAAGCGGGCAATCGCGTCGTGATGGCCAATTGCCGCCTCAACAGTTCGCTCGCTCGCCATTGACGAAAATAATTTTACGCTGAGCTCCTGGTCGGCCAGTTCCTCGCTGTGCTCGAAGGGCAGATAGAAGAATATTTTAACGAACTCACTGAGATCCTGATCAAAACCATTATCCAATGCATGGCGGGCGATCTCGCGGGCTTTAGAGTCAGCCGCAAAGGCCTGCGGGTTGTTGCGGAACAGGTTCCTCGAAAACTGATCGAGTATCAGGATTAACGCCAGACAGCTTTCTCGACTCCTCATCATCTCGTCGAGCTGTCCGGCAGCAGCGTCTTCATAAGCTGTCAAGAAATTATCACGAATAGCCTGGTCGAATTCCGGTGTTGATTTGAACCAGAGGTCGCGTTTCTCTCGCTCCCGGGTCAAATCCAAATCTTCAAACCAAAAGTTTAAAATATCTTCGCTTAGACTCACGTCTTAGTTTCCCAAAACCTGCCAAATAAAAACCTTCCGGTGTGTTTGAAAAATTTCTGACCACCCCAACCAGATCGACCGTAATCATTGATGTGGGTTAATATGAGCTCACTCAGTTCGCGTATTCTAACGTCGTCTAAATGACAGTGAGACGTGATTTCGGATAATGTGACGGTTTGGTTGTCAGTGGTTTGTTCGGTGGTAGAAACTCTACCGTATATCACTACCCGATCCATTTGTCTCCGTATCCTCTGAATTAACACCGTACTGATCTGCAGGAATATCCTTAATTGCAGTTATTCTCAGCATTGGAATGTTGGTGTGAAGGTAGTGCTTTTCAATCATTGCTAAAGAAGTACCAGCATTATCGGCAAGGGTCGCTATTGGAACTTCTGCCGCAATTCGACAGGTAATGCCGAAATGACGTAATGAATAGTAGGTGAGATTACGTTTCTTGTAATCCAATCCAATACCATACATTAAGTTCTTCCAATTCTCATACCACTTGTATCTTGGGAATTTTGACTTTTCTCTGATTGAAGTGAATACCAAATCATCGTCATTCGTAAATGTACTTCTTTCCATCAGACGTTCGAAGTACTCACCACCTCTAGCCACGACGGTTCGATCACGCTGTACCTTTGATGTTTCTTTTCTTACATTGATTGTGACTAATCGGAGTAGGGTTCCATTCTGAGAGTTTCTATCCTCATATCCTGCAATATCACCCCATTTTAATTGCTGAAATTCACCAACTCTCAGCATCGTATTAGCGGCAATCAGAATTGCATCTCGAATTAACAGTCTCTCCATCCGTACAAGCTCATCTGGACATTCTTGTTTGGAGCAATAGGTACGTAGAAACCTTACGAGATTTCTGTACTCATCCATCGTAAAGATATCACGTCTTAGTTGATCTTTGCCCTTAATAGTTATTGGGCAAAACTCGAAAGAATTGTATTTTGAATATCCCTCTTTAAACGCAAATTTCATCATATGATTGATGGTGGATTGTTCGTTTCGAATAGTGATAGCTTGTGTAGAGGGACGTTCAGTTTTTCTCCATGCTTCGTAGTCGTATAGACTATTCTTCGCTAATTCACCTAACTTGAAATCGGGTGATTTGAAATTGATAAAGTGTTTAAGCTGAGACTTCATCGCATTCATCCGCCCTAATGTGATGCGATTTTGTTCAACATCTATGCGACGAGAATCAAGATACTGTTCAACTAATTCTGATAGCTTGATACTGAATATCTTTTTGCCAGAATGAATATCACCTAATGTCTCAAAAACTTTTTTCTCTGCTAAATTCATAGCAGTTTTGAAGTCTCTCGTTTTGAGACTTTGGCGAATGTACTTACCTTCTTCTGAAATCCACATCCGAAACTGCCAAATTTTGCCAGATGCAGGTACTCGCATTATCTTCGCTTTGTCTCCAAGAATATCGAATTCCTCAGATGCAGTATGACTGGAAAGTTTTTTCGATGAAACTTTTCGATATTTGCGCTTATTGACTTTCGCCAACCTCTTTTCTTCAATAAGCCGCCATGGCATTTTTGATGTTTTTATATTCATTGGAATAAAACCCAAATCCGATCATTAACTTTGTAACCGTATTTGGATTTTTTAAAGATGTCAATCGATAGAGAAAAGTTTGTAACTACTTTGCAACTAAAATATATAATGAAAACAATGATTAAGGTATTATATACTATTCCCTATCAACTTGTCGGTGGGCTTCTGATGTCAATTCTTCAATTTTGTTGCGAATATCATCTTCGCTGATTTTAGCGCCGTGCACCTCAATATCAGCCATACATTTACGGATAACATCTTCAATGCCAGGTTCTTCCAAATCTGAAATTACGACTTTTTGAACGTAACCATCTATTTCTGATTCGTTGATGCCGAGTTTCTCAGCCAGCCAAAGACCCAGCAACTTGTTGCGCCGCGCTTCAATTTTAAATTCGGTTTCTTGGTCTAATTTAAACTTCGCTTCAAAACCTTTTTCGCGATTTTTAAATGTATCAGCCATATTTTTTATTACTCAGATATTCAGTTGAAAATTGACCCTGTATGTAGGGTTGTTTTACCGATTATGCAACACCTCACTCGATGTCAAATTAAGTGAAAATGTTATCTGGTAATCCGGCTTTCAAATCGCTATCTATACATTATGTGTACCATTGTTATTTTGCGCCGCCCCGGTAATGATTGGCCGGTCATAATAGGCGCCAATCGGGATGAAATGAAAGACCGGCCATGGCGTCCGCCGGGCCGTCATTGGTCAGAGCGCTTTGATATATTGGCCGGCCAAGATGAGCTGGCGGGCGGTACTTGGCTGGGCATGAACGATTTTGGACTGGTTGCCGGTGTGCTGAACCGGCGCGGTTCTTTAGGTCCTAAAGAAGGCTATCGCAGCCGCGGAGAACTCCCGTTAAAAGTTCTTGATCACGCCGATGCCGCAGCTGCTGCAGTCGCACTCGCGGATATCAACCCCAATGCCTATCGGCCGTTCAATTTGGTATTAGCCGATAACCGGGATGCCTATTGGCTGCGGCTGGCGAAAACCCATTGGGGGCTTCATGCGGAAGTCAAACCGATACCAGCGGGTATTTCACTGATTACGGCAAGCGATCGCAACGATACGTCTTCGGCCCGCATTCGCACTTATTTGCCGCAATTTGAGAATGCTGAAGCACCGGATCCGGCAGTCGGTAATTGGTCAGCGTGGCAAGCGCTATTTGCGAGCCGTGTGTATGATCCGGATGATGGTCCGGAAGGGGCGATGTTGATTTCCACCGATTCGGGGTTTGGCACGGTTTCATCCTCTTTGATTGCTCTGCCGTCAGCGGAATACGTTGCTGCCAATCCTGGCACCAAACCAGTTTATATGTTTGCAGCTGGCGCACCCTCTAAGACCTCGTACGAACTGGTTGCAGCTTGAGTGAGGCTTGATCGGAGACGTTGTTTCGTAGTGCCAGCTCTGCTATGAAGAGCCTAATTAAATTCTTAAAAAAGACTTGAGCTGACGGGTTATTTCGGCAGTTCAGTTTTGGTGGAATTCCAGAATATGGTGCAACGCAGACAGCTCTTTGAAGGTGATCAAATGCGCATTGTGCTGGCCGATGAGATCAGCCCAGATAACTGCCGTCTGTGGGATGCCAAAACCGATGAGAAATTGAATATCAACCGGTTTCGTCGGGATATGGATATGATCGCTGAAGGCTATCAGAAAGTCACCCGCCACCTTGGCATATTGCCGGAAAATAGTGAGCCGGATGTTTCAGGACCGAGATTGGTTAAATAAGAAATTTGAAGGAAAGAAATCTTGAAAGCAAAAATCCACGTCACCTTGAAAAATGGTGTGCTTGACCCCCAAGGTAAGGCCGTTAGCCATGCCCTAGGCTCACTCGGCTTTGAAGGTGTCGATGATGTCCGCCAGGGCAAATATATCGAAGTTGATTTAGCCGAAACCAATGCTGACAAAGCACGCGAGAGTGTTGATGAGATGTGCCGTCAGCTTTTAGCGAATACCGTGATAGAAAATTATGATATCGAAATAGAAGCGTAGAAGCTCAAAGAATTTTGAAAGCTCTAATACCTCCATGAAAGCAGCCGTTATCCTTTTCCCCGGATCCAATCGCGAACGCGATATGGTGATGGCACTTGAAGCAAGTTTAGGCACACCGCCCCTAGAAATCTGGCATGGCGACACTGAACTGCCGGAGGTTGATCTGATCGTTGTCCCCGGGGGGTTTTCTTATGGAGATTATTTGCGTTCCGGCGCGATGGCGGCGCATTCTCCCATCATCCGCGAAGTTAAAGACAGGGCCGAAAAAGGTGTCCATGTGTTGGGGGTTTGTAACGGCTTTCAGATACTGACCGAAACCGGACTGTTGCCGGGCGCCCTGATGCGCAATGCCGGCCTTAAGTTTATTTGCAAAGATGTGCATCTCAAGGTCGAGCGCAATGATACGCCCTTTGCAGAAGGCTATAATGTTGGTGATGTTATGCGCGTGCCGGTCGCCCATCACGATGGTAATTATTTTGCCGATGATGAGACCTTGAAGGAACTTGAAGACAATAACCGGGTCGGTTTTCGTTACTGCAGTGCCGACGGAGCAGTTGATGACGAGAGTAATGTCAATGGCTCGCGCAACAATATTGCCGGTATTTACAATAAACGCGGTACGATTTTGGGCATGATGCCACATCCCGAGGACGCGGTGGAGCTTTTGCTTGGCGGTCTTGGCGGCAAGCCGATGTTTGATGGGCTCGTGACCGGGCTAGAGGGAGTGGTCTGATGCCAAAAGATGACAATGTCAGTGTTACTCCAAATATCATCGCCGAACACGGTATAACCGCCGAAGAATATGACAAAATCCTTGAGATTATGGGCCGCGAGCCGAACATCACCGAGCTTGGTGTGTTTTCCGTCATGTGGTCGGAGCATTGCTCCTATAAATCTTCCAAGAAATGGCTGAAAACCTTGCCGATCGAAGCGCCCTGGGTGATCTGCGGGCCGGGTGAAAACGCCGGTATCGTTGATATTGGTGATGGCCAGGCGGCGGTTTTCAAAATGGAAAGCCACAATCATCCAAGCTATATCGAGCCCTATCAAGGAGCCGCCACCGGTGTTGGCGGTATTTTGCGTGACGTCTTCACGATGGGGGCCAGACCAATCGCCAATATGAACGCGCTGTGTTTCGGTAGCCCAGATCATCCCAAGACCCATCATTTAGTTTCCGGTGTTGTCGCCGGTATTGGCGGCTATGGTAATTGCATTGGTGTACCGACAGTCGGTGGTGAAACCAATTTCCATTCAAGCTATGATGGCAATATTCTGGTCAATGCGATGACGGTGGGCTTGGCCCAGACCAATAATATTTTCTATTCCGCCGCGACCGGAGCCGGCAACCCGGTGGTCTATGTCGGTTCCAAAACAGGCCGTGACGGCATTCACGGCGCGACCATGGCCTCGACCGAGTTTAATGCGGATTCGGAAGAAAAGCGGCCAACCGTTCAAGTCGGTGATCCCTTTACCGAAAAACTGCTGGTCGAAGCTTGTCTCGAATTAATGGCGACAGATGTGATTGTGGCGATCCAAGATATGGGTGCGGCAGGTCTGACCTCCTCATCCTTTGAAATGGCGTCAAAAGGTGGAGTTGGCGTCGAGATGGACCTCGATCAAGTGCCGGCCCGTGAAGTAGGCATGACGGCCTATGAATTTCTGCTGTCGGAAAGTCAGGAACGGATGCTGATGGTTCTCGAGCCCGGCAAAGAATATGTCGCCCAGGCGATTATGGAAAAATGGGAGCTCGATTTTGCCGTCGTTGGCCATCTGACCGATACTGGCCGGATGGTGATCAAAATGAACGGCGAGGTTGAGGCTGATCTGCCGATCGATCCGCTGGCTTTGGCGTCGCCGGAATATGACCGCCCCTGGGTTAAGACCGAGCCGCAGGCAGAAGTGTTGGCAAGTGATGTTGCTGCGCCTGAAAGTCTATTAGGTGCGCTGAAACAAATTGTCGGCTCATCGGATATGTGTTCCAAGCGCTGGATTTGGGAACAATATGATCATCTGGTGATGGGCGACACGGTACAGCGTCCGGGCGGTGATGCGGCGGTCGTCCGGGTGCAGAATACCCAAAAAGGCCTGGCGATTACCACCGACTGCACCCCCCGCTATTGTCTGGCGGACCCGGTTGAAGGCGGTAAACAGGCGGTGGCGGAGGCGTGGCGAAACTTAACCGCAGTTGGCGCTAAGCCGCTTGCTATCACTGATAATATGAATTTCGGCAATCCGGAAAAACCAGAGATCATGGGCCAGTTTGTCGGCGCTATTGAAGGCATCCGGAAGGCTTGTACGGCGCTCGATTTCCCGGTCGTTTCCGGTAATGTCTCACTTTACAACGAGACTGCGGGCCAGGCGATCCAGCCGACACCCACCATCGGTGCCATTGGCATCATGGCGGATTACCAGAAAAGCATTGGTGTTGCATTTGCCGGTGAGGGCGAGGCAATTTTATTGCTCGGCGATACCAAAGGCCATCTCGGACAAAGTATTTATTTACGCGAAATTGAGGCTCGAGAAGAGGGGGCACCGCCACCGGTTGATCTTAAAGCTGAACGTTTAACCGGCGATTGTGTGCGCAGCCTCATTGATGCCGGTGATCTCACCGCCTGTCATGATCTATCGGATGGCGGTCTGTTGATGGCGCTCGCTGAAATGGCGATGGCGTCCGGTATTGGCGTGACAATTACGGGTGAAGCGGCCGATCTGCCTATGCATGCCTGGGCCTTTGGTGAGGACCAGGGGCGTTATCTAGTGACCACCAAAGATGTTGAAAAAGTGCTGATGACCTGTCTAGGCGCGCAGCTGTCGGCAGAAGCAATTGGCGAAACAGGTGGTGAACACCTCAGTTTTAACGGCGAAACCATCTCTGTCGCCGAACTTAAAGACACCCATGAGAGCTGGCTGCCGGATTATATGGCGGCGGTGGAATAACCCAGGAATAGCTGGATATCCTTGATTTTTGGAATAAACGTTCTATATCCCTAATTAATTTAGGGGCGAAATTGTTGTCAGCATCGGCTAAAATAACCACATAAAGTAAGTAACTGAAGGAAATAATACTGATGGCAATGGATGTTGCAGAAATTGAACGGCTCATAAAAGAAGGCCTGCCGGACGCCGATGTTCATATTGAAGATTTGCGTGGTGACGGTGATCATTATGCGGCTTACGTTGCCTCCGTATCGTTTGCAGGTCTATCCCGCGTCAAACAACATCAAATGGTCTATGCAACTCTGCAGGGAAAAATGGGCACTGATCTTCATGCTCTGGCCTTGCAAACCTCCGTTCCGGAATCTACTTAAACATCACAAATTCAGATCGAAGGAAACATGATGAACGACAGTCCAGTATTTGAACGGATTCAATCCGAAATCGATGACAGCCCGGTAACGCTGTTTATGAAAGGCTCGCCAATGTTCCCGCAATGCGGTTTTTCGGCCGCCGTCGTCCAGTCACTGACGATGTTGGGCGTTAAGTTTAAAGGCGTCGACGTGTTGGCCGATATGGATATCCGCGAAGGTGTAAAACAGTTTTCGCAATGGCCGACGATTCCGCAGCTTTATGTCAAAGGTGAATTTGTCGGCGGCTGCGATATCGTCCGCGAGATGCATGAAAGCGGTGAATTACAAAAATTGCTTGAAGATAATGGTATTAAGCTCGAACAGGCTCAAAGCTAAAACCTAGCTTCGATAATGACTTAAAAGTGGCCTCATCGATTGGGGCCGTTTTTTTATGTCTGTTAATCTCTCTGCACGACCGGATTAGCCAGCGTGCCGATACCCTCAACTTCCATAGTGATCTGATCACCAGGTTTAAGGAAAATTCTTTGGAATGAACCGCCGCCGGTGCAGGTTCCGGTGGCGACAATATCACCCGGTTTAAGCGTCAACTGCTGCGATAGCGAGATCGGCAATTCGACCACCGAGAAAACCATATTGTTGCTGTTGTTGTCCTG
>CAJWIB010000051.1 GCA_913041095.1 uncultured Rhodospirillaceae bacterium
TAAGAAGGAGCATCATGCAGCATGTAGCATCCTTCAGCCTCATAGCATCTTTTGGGGGTAGAGCGAACATAATTATATAGAGTAACGCGTCCTGTCGGAAAGAGACACAGCACACATCAACACCCCCACTAAGGCGTAGTCATAAGCTCCATTATAGCTAATATTTGCTCTGGTTTTACCCATTTAGGGGGCAATTACCGGCATCTCAGTTGAGCTTAGGAAACTTCCCGATGATATTCGAGAGCGGATCGTTAAACTGGCTATGGATGAACCTGAGCTATCACCACGGGAACTGGCGGTACCCTTCACCGATAATGCGTCTCGCCATTTATATTTACAAAGACCTCGTCAAGATACCACTAGAATGGATGCCTGCTAATTTGCAAGAGTTTCGATTATTGTTGGTGGGTTGGGTTTATGGTCATGTATCCGGCCTTTTGATGCAACACCTCTGGTCGCTGGCCTGATAGAATTCGATACGATGGGCCAGATGCTCCTTTAAATCAAATGAAAGTCTGGACCAAAAACTCTGATGACGGGCACACCTCTAGGAATTCATTTGGTCTTCTGTCTACCCCATTTCTATGTTCCATGTTGTTGTATAGTTTCTGGCACGGGCGCCCATTTGCTAGGGAGCGTTGGAAGGTAATTTAAAAACCCGCCGCGCGGTTTTAGACAGGACGTCAGCACGTTGCGTCGGATCGAGATCGTGAAGCAGGGCAGTTGTGCCTTTCCAAATCTCCGGGTAATTACCACCGAGTAAAATGACCGGCCAATTGCTGGCTGCCATAATTCGATCTGCGCCGAATTTTGTCAGAACATGATCCGTATAGGGACGGAGTTCCTCCGTATTCCAGCGCCACGAACTAATTACGTTCAAACCAATTGAAAGCTTGATGCTGATATTCTGGAATGCCGCCGCCTCTTCTATCAGGGACGCCCAAGATTCCCACGAGCGGGTATTCACGGGCGGGCACCCCAAATGATCGATAACGATTTCCAGAGTGGGACAGCGGTCCGCAACGGTCATCACGGAACGCATTTGTCGTTCGTTCACCGGCACGGTATCTAACACGAGATTATAATGATCAACGATATAAATAGCTTCAAGAACATTCGGCCGTAACAACCAGGCTTCATCGGTTTCAAAGTTGATCAGGTGACGGATTCCGACGAATTTCGGGAGCTTGAGGTATTGTTCAATTTTTTCCGATGCGGCTTGCGGATCGGAAAGAGGTACCCATCCCACCACCCCGAGGATGCTGTCGTCTTCGGCCGCGAGGTCAAGAAATTCCTCGGTTTCTGAACTATCGTTGACAGACTGTACCAGAATGCCGCCTTCCACGCCCGCAAGTTGGCACTCGTGACGGTAATCATTGGGCACGAAATCGCGGTTAAGAATGCAGCCCAGTTCGGGAGACCATTGATGCCGCCCCTTGGCCATGCGCCAAAAATGTTGATGCGCATCAATCATTGTCATATTTTGACGCCATCTTGTACTAGTACCTTAGTTTAATCGAGAAGCAATGCATCCTGCCATCGGCTACTTCTCGTCCATCCAGACGGTGTCCGCCGCATCCGTGTTCCCTACTCCTATATAACAGAATACCAATTCGGAATTTTCGTCCTGCAACGCATTTGAAATGACGTGAATCGTGCCTGCGGGAATGAACACGAAGTCGCCGGGTTCAAGCACTAAATCCTTGCGATGGCTCATGTCGCTGCGGGCATACCAGAGGTTAATTTTTCCGGAAATTATGTGCCAACAAACATTGTTATTGGAATGATAATGGGTCGGATCCGGTGCGGCCCCCGGCGGAAGCACCGTGCGCCCCATGACCGCGTTGGCGTCCCCGACGGTTTCGTCATTGATACCGAAGCCGATTTGCAACGGGGGCTCGTATTTTACATCCGTTCCGATCTCGCTCGGACGAATGATAGTCACCTTTTGCTGCTCCAAAGGAAACATCTTTACCTCCTTCTGTTTATCTTGTTGCAATAAGAACACTTCTTTTATTGAGGGTTCTACAAATCTATTTTCCGGCCCACACCGGAGCCTTTTTCGCGAAAAATCCTTCGATGCCCGTTTTAAAATCCTCGCTGCCATAACACTCACGGATCAGGTCGTCGCCGTTTGGCAGGGTAGATTCAGTTAATCTGCCAAGGGCTTGTTTCATCGTACGGAGAGTAATCGGGGCGTTCTCGATTACGCGGGCACAGATTTCAGCAGCTCGGTCGCCGATATTATCCGCGGGGACAATTTCGCAGAGGAAGCCTGCGATTTCTGCCTCTTCTGCGGTCAACGTCTCCGAAAGTAAAAGCATTTTCTTGACCCGCGAAACTCCGAAAGCATTAACCAGTCGCGACAGGTTTTCCATCGAAAGGCAATTGCCAATGGTTCGCGCGATCGGCACACCGAACTCCGCGTCTGGCGTGGCGATTCGGATATCACAGGCCGTGGCGATCGCCAGGCCTCCTCCCACCGCCCAGCCTTCGATGATGGCTACCGTCGGAATAGGAACCGACAGCAGTCGTCTGAAATAGTCCTCCATCTTCTTTTCGTATTCGATACCGTCTTCGCCGTCCGAAAATTCTCGAAACTGGGAAATATCGGTTCCGGCGACAAAAGCCTTACCGCCGGCGCCGCGTAAAGTGAGTACCCTGAGATCAGGAGTAGCGATGACCGTATCGCATGCCTGGCTGAGTTCGTCGTACATCTTCCAAGTCATAGCATTTCTTGCTTGCGGACGGTCAAAAAGAATATGGCCGATAAGGCCATTCTGGACGAATGTCACTGTACCTTCATTCATTTTTCAAATGCACCCTTAAGTCTTCGATCAACGGCCTTCGTTGATTGATCCACATATAGTTACATTTTCAAATTAATCAACAATATATGGTATAATAAGGCAAATGTAGCACTAAATTTAGTGCCGCTAAAATAAGGACGGAACGACAACTTACGTATATGCTGGCCCATCAATTGGGTACTAGTGGTTAGATGATTGAAATTACTGGCGTAAGGGATACAATTTGGGAATTCACTTTTCGGAGCGATAAAAGTAAAAAATAAAATATACACCTAGACAGAGGTCTCAAAAGTAGCTTCTCATGTCTGATAAAAACTTGTTTGACTACATCATCATCGGCGCTGGTAGTGCTGGCTGTGTCCTAGCTGATCGCCTGTCCGCCTCCAGCCAACATCGCGTATTACTGCTAGAAGCCGGTCCCAAAGATACCAGCCCCTGGATTCACATCCCCATCGGCTATGGCAAGCACTTCACCAATAAAGCGCTGAATTGGATGTATAACTCGGAGGACGGCCCGGACTGGGTGCAGCGTCCGGTTTATCAGCCACGCGGTAAAGTGCTTGGCGGTTCCAGCTCGATCAACGGTCTCGTCTATATGCGTGGCAACAAGACCGACTATGACCATTGGCGACAATTGGGAAATACCGGATGGAGCTATGATGATGTGTTGCCCTATTTTCGAAAATCGGAAGATCAGCAGCGCGGCGAAAACGACTATCACGGCGTCGGTGGACCGCTTGCTGTTTCGAACCCGCGCGACAAACACCCCCTTGCTGAAGCCTATATCGAGGCGGCGGTCTCACTTGGTTACTCGTATAATGAAGATTTCAACGGCGCCGAACAGGAGGGCTTTGGGCCGACCCAATGGAACACCCGCAAC
Source organism: uncultured Rhodospirillaceae bacterium (assembly GCA_913041095.1). Taxonomy (GTDB): domain Bacteria; phylum Pseudomonadota; class Alphaproteobacteria; order Rhodospirillales; family UBA2165; genus TMED23. The sequence goes on from CAJWIB010000051.1 coordinate 3,691, forward strand.
GGGCGGCGCTGCAGTACATCGGTCGCTTTCCTAAAACCGGCGCACAAACGCAAAAACCTAACCGTCATTTCTGAAGCACTGACAAGCAGGCTATTGTTCAAGGGCAAGAAAGCAACTGGCGTCGAATATCTCCGTGGCAACCAGATTCAGACAGCACGCACACAAGGGGAAGTCATTGTCGCCGGCGGTGCCTTTAATTCTCCCCAGCTGCTTCAGCTCTCCGGTGTCGGACCGGGCGAATTATTGCAAAGCCTCGGCATTGATGTCGTCCACGACATGCCGGGTGTCGGTGAAAATCTGCAAGACCATTACAACGGCCCAATATTTTATCGCAGCAAAGAGCCATTTACCGCCAATGACATCGTCAATAATTTCGGCACGAAAATGCTGGCTGGCGTGAATTATGTGTTCCGCCGCCGGGGCTTGCTAGAAATGGGCTCCGTCTATGGTTGCGGTTTCCTCTATGTCGACAAGGAAGCAGTCGCCCCCGACATCCAGGCCTTGCTGATGTTGTTCAGTGGCGAGCAAGTCGGTGGCCCACCGCATCCCTTCTCGGGTTTTTCCGCGGTCGCAGCCTTGACCCGTCCGGAAAGCCGGGGCACGGTCATGATCACCTCAAGAGACCCGCATTCCGCACCCGCCATTCAACCAAATTACCTAGATGCGGAGAAAGACCGGACAACGCTGATCGGCGGCATGCGGGCCATGCGCGAAATTTTAGCACAACCAGTCATCGCCAAATACATCGAAGCCGAACACGAACCCGGCCCGGGCGTCAACAGCGATGAAGCCCTGCTCAAATATATCCGGGAACGCGGCCGCACCAGCTATCACCCGGTCGGCACCTGCCGTATGGGCAGCGATGACAAAGCGGTTGTTGATCCAAGATTGAGAGTGCACGGTATGGAGGGCTTGCGCGTTGTCGACGCCTCAATCATGCCGACCCTGACATCGGGCAATACCAACGCACCGGTGATTATGATCGGGGAAAAAGCCGCCGATATGATCCTGGAGGACGCGAATTAATCTTGCAGGCCGGCTGGTATCTCGGCATTTGTCGAACCGCCAAATTCGCCAATGCTGGCGCCTTTCTCGTGGGCACTTAGGGCAACAACGAGGTTGTCCTCGGGATGGAGTTGGATAAGTGGCTTCATGACGGATCTCCTCAAAAAAAATTTAGTGATAATATCCATTAGGTGGTGCAAGCGCTGTTGTCTAATGCGAACCCAAACCACAAAGTTTCCAGTGTTTTTCATGTTTAACAGGCATGTTGCCGGGTACTCACCACTTTATTGATCCGTTCATATTCTCTCTTATCTAGCTTGGGCGTCCTGTTTAATCATATCGGCGGCTTTTTCCGCAATCATAATGGTTGGGGCGTTGGTATTGCCGCCAATGATACGCGGCATAATCGACGCATCCGCCACCCGCAATCCGTTAATGCCCCGGACTTTAAGCCGGGGGTCAAGAACAGCAGTGCTGTCGTCATCGGCTCCCATTTTGCAGGTGCCGACAGGGTGAAAAATCGTTGCCGCATTGCCCCGAATAAAGTCGATCAGATCTTCATCGGATTGTACCGAAGGTCCAGGGAGTACTTCCTCAGCTTGTAGGGCATCAAAAGCCAAGTTACTAAGAATACGCCGCCCTTTTTTATAGGCAGTGGCAAGTGTTTCCATATCGGCGTCATTTTCCAAATGTTTAGGGTCTATTATCGGCAACAGTTTGGGATCGGAACCTGCCAGACACACCTCGCCCCGGCTTTCCGGGCGGAGCAGGATGATGTTCAGCGAATAACCGTGACCATAGCCGATCATATTTGGCGGTGGCTGGCGGTAGCCAGGCATAAAGATGTGTTGAATATCCGGCCGGCTTTTGGCCGGATCGGTTTTAAATAAGCCGCCGCATTCCATAATGTTACTGGCCAGCAATCCTTGTCTGCGTAATGCATATTCAATGCCGTTCCAGAGAAGTCTGGGAAGGACCGGCAGGGAAATGCCGTAGGGCACTCGGCTTTTTGATTTATAGAAGAACGGGCAGGAGGGGTGATCCTGCAAGTTTTTGCCAACACCCGGCAGGTGATGCGTTGAAGCGATGCTGTGTGCGTTGAGCTCGGCACGGTCACCGATGCCGGACAGCATCAGGATTTTTGGGCTTAAATAGCTTCCCGCCGACAATATGACTTCACGACTTGCATGGATTTTCTGTTCTGGTCCATCGGACTGGACGACTACACCGGCGGCCCTGTTTCCTTCCATGATCAGCCTTGAAACCGGTGAGCGGGTCAAAACGGTCAAATTCTTACGATTGCGCGCCGGTTTCAGAAAGGCCCGGCTGGTCGATGCCCGCCGGCCTTTAGTCGTGGTTGATTGAAAATAGCCTACTCCATTGGGATCCGCACCATTGAGGTCCTCGACCAGCTTGTGTTGCAGAGACTGGGAGGCTTCTAAATATCTCTCCGTGATCGGATTGGCTTTATTGAGAAACCGCACACTCATTAAACCGTCCGTGTTGTGTAAGGGGTCATCGCGAAAGTTTTCGTTATTTTCAGACTTCAGGAAATACGGCAACACGTCGTCCCATGACCACCCAGTGTTTCCGAGGCTGGACCATTCATTGTAATCTTCCGGCAGGCCGCGCAGATAAACCATGCCATTGATCATGCTGGTACCGCCGAGCGTCTTGCCGCGCGGAGTATAGATTTCCCGATTTTTTAGAGCGGCCTGAGGCGCAGTTGAAAATTTCCAGTTTGTGCGATGATTTAAGGCCGCCATAACGCCCAAAGGTACGGTGAAGATCGGACTATGAGCCGGTGCGCCGGCTTCCAGCAGGCACACTTCAATTTTTGGGTCTTCGCTTAATCGGTTGGCCAGAACGCAACCTGCGGAGCCCGCGCCGACAATGATATAATCGTATGATTTCAAGAGATAATTCCTGTTGCTAACGGTATTTAGCTTTAATTATAGCGCCTTTCTCCACTTAATCTAGATCAGCACGGCGAGGCTGAAACAGCACCGGCAGCATATAGGCAGAGCCCAGTGCGCCGAGCCAAGCCGGTGAGTGGGTAAGCTCAAACATCAACCAGCCGGAGGCAATTTTATAAATCCAAAAGCCCTGGACCATCACCACTTGACCGGTCCAGTAGACGCGGTAGTTACGGGTTGAGAACGCTCGGCCAATACCGCCGAAGTGAGATAACAGAGTGGCTGGGTTGAACATGACGCCAATCTAGACCGCTAAGATGGGCGGATAAAACAATCTGGCTGGCAAGGACTATAAAATTGACTTAGTCTGCGATCACGAATTTCTTAGTATCGAGGAAAATTTTTATGAATGTTGAAGACTATAATTACAGTACCTGGAATCCGGGCAGCGAGAGCTTCGAAGATGCTCTTAAAGGCATTATCGATTTTCAAGAGAACCGTATCAATAATAAGTAGGTGCCGTTTTACAGCGAACGCAGCGCCTGGAGTTAGCGGGATCCTGATTTATTCCAAGCCGGATTAGCGCGTACCGGTCCTCAGGCGGTTGAAGATTTTGCCAAAGTTGCTGCTGCCCGGAAAGTTGAGAAACCATCTGATGATATTCCGCCGAAAATTCCCGGCAACTTCTTCGAACCGGAAACAAAAAATGGAGGCTTTGATGCCCGTAACACCGATCTCGGATATTAATGTTTCGGTACTGGAAGTGCCGTTTGATAAACCGATTCAAAGTGCGCTCGGGCGCTACGTTGGTTCGGACTGGGTAGTGGTTGAAATGCGAGCCGAAGACGTTGTCGGCTACGGTTACTCCATGTCGCTTGATCGCCGTGGCACCAAAGCAGTGGTTTCCTATATTGAGAATGAATTGGCGCCAATGGCGAACGGCCAGGACGCGGCGGCACCCGAGGCTGTTTGGCAAACAATGTTCGCGCCCAACAAAGCCCGGCTCAGGGGAGGCGTTGGGGTTCATGCTTTATCGGCAGTCGATACGGCCAGCTGGGATGTCGCCGCGCGGTTGGCCGGCGTGTCGCTTAATCGCATGATTGGCGGCTATGCCCAAACCGCCGACGTCTATGGTTCGGGTGGCTGGTTATCTCTTAGTGATGAAGAGTTGGTGGCTGAAGCACAACGTCATGCGGCCAACGGAATCACTAACTACAAATTAAAAATTGGCGGCGCGCGGGATCAGGCTCGCGTTGGCTTATTGCGCCGCGAAATGGGCGACGATTTCACCCTCTATGTCGATGCCAATCAAAATTTCAATGTGCGTGAGGCGGTAGCGGCATCAGCATGGCTGGCAGATTTTGGCGTCGCCTGGCTAGAAGAGCCGGTCCTCGCCGATAGTCCGATGGATATGGAAGCTGTCTCCGCCGAGAGTGCCATACCGATTGCCGCCGGTGAAAACGCCTATTTCCGCTGGGGCTTTCGTGATCTGGTTGAACGTCAAGCAGTGACCTATCTGCAGCCTGATATTGGACGCTGCGGCGGTGTTACGGAGTGGATCAAGATTGCGCATCTGGCGGATAGTTATAATCTCGATCTGACGAGCCATTTGCTCCATGAATTAAGCGTTGGTCTTATTGCAGCTTTTCCATCGGGTCACGCCGTCGAATATATGAACTTTTTTAAAGACAATCCTTTTACCCAGGATTTCTCGGTAGTTGATGGCAAGATAGCCGTGCCCGATGTGCCGGGGCATGGCGTTGAATTTGATCCGGCGGCGCATAAAAAATATCGAGTATAAAATTTTGAGGTTAGGACACCATCAGTATAATGCCCGATCCGGTTATCAAAGGATGTGTAAAATCTAATTCACAGTGTGCCATAGCAGAAATATGAAAGTGATGTATTTCTGCTAATTCATTGAAGAAACTTGCACACCTGACAGGATTCAAACCTGTGACCTCTGCCTTCGGAAGGTAATATAATATGGTACGATACAAGAGTTATGGATGATCCGTGGAACATAAGTCCAGAATTGGGGGCAGTTAAATCGGAACTCGAGGGCCGCATAATATCAACTAAAGGAGCCGGACACTCTCTTACGCAATCATCTCATTTTGTCCAATTGGCGCTGACGGGGTACACTGTAGACAAACTTTCTTTACTTAACTGTTTGTGATCCAACTGACATCAGTTGGTGGTGAGGATTATTAAGGACGGCCAAACGTCCTTAATGCACCCCGTAAGGGGTTTAATGATGTAGAAACTCCCCCCGCCTTTTAAAAAGAGGCCACTATAGTTGGTGACCACAGGCTTAATTAAGATCGTACGTCACGAAATGGCAGTTTTCGGGTGTAAAGCAGACGTTATTTTGACGCAGCATGATGTCCGCTATTGGCCAAAAACGGACATTAGAAATTTAGTGCCTCGGCCATCTAGTCATAATCCAAAAATATATACATAGATGCCAAAACACGCTAGGAAGTTTAATAACAAATTTTGTCATTACTTCCATTAACAAAATTTCATAAACATCGCTACAACATTGAGGAATAAAATTTGACACTCAATTTAAAAACATTTCGCGATCCAGATGCAAAATTATTTGAATCGGAATCTGAAATGATTCGTGTAGTTGACGCCGAGTATGGAAATTTTATTCTCAATTTTATGAACAGCACATCATTTCATATGTTTAAGAATAATATTGTTGAGACGAAAATATTTGAAGATATTGAAAAACAAAAAAATCTTAAAGAATTGTTTGACAATTTTGAAAACAAAATTTTTTTTAAGCATAAAAAAATTTCCTTTCCAAGTTATCCCTATGAATGGCCTGTAGAAATGCTCCATGCAGCAGGTAAATTAACAATTGAGTTAGCTGAAGGCACAATAAGTGATGAAGTTGGACTTAAAGATGCGACTCCATTCAACATACTGTTCGAAGGGCCCAAACCGATATTCATTGATTTAGCGTCATTTGAACAACGTCATCCATGCGATCAAATGTGGTTGCCTGAAAGCCAGTTTTTAAGAAATTTTATTTATCCATTGTTGATGTCTAATTTATTTCAAATACCTATGAGTGACATCTTTCTCAACCATTGGGACGGAGTAACGCCAGAGCATATTTATCGAATGTTGTCAGTTCCAAAAAAACTAAATCCATTTATACTTCGCACAATATCATTGCCTATGTGGGCAGAAAAAATAGCTCGCCGTAAAACCAACTTACACCAGATTAAAATGGCTAAGAACGCCCAATTGGCTACGTTTATTTTGGAACGGCTTTATGCTCGATTAAGAAAAAAATTAGCGCGTCTGAAACCTGCGGATTTGAGTGAATCTTTTTGGTCCGGATATATGACCAACCATTTAAATTACAATGCTGATGATTTTGAGAAAAAAGTAAAGATCGCTGAAACTGTCATCAAGGATTATAAACCAAATATGGTTCTGGATATCGGTTGCAATGTCGGTAAATTTAGTTGTATTGCGGCTCGGGCCGGTGCTGCAGTGGTGGCAATTGATACCGACGAAAGATCAATCGGCAGATTGTGGAGTTTAGCAAATCGTGATCGTTTAAATATACTTCCACTCGTTGTTGATTTAATAAATCCGACACCAGCCCTTGGCTGGCGAAACAAAGAAAATGAAAGCTTTTTATCGCGTGCCAACAGAAAATTTGATTTCACAATTATGCTAGCCGTGGTGCACCACCTCATGATTGACGGCGGCATCGAGATTGGTGAAATTCTTAGCCTGGTTCGAAGTATTACGATAAAATCTTTACTTATCGAATATGTAGACCCGTCGGATGAAATGTTTCAAAAATTACTCAAGGGTCGGGGAGAGCTTTATGCAAAATTCAACAAAGATGTGTTTTTAGCTGAGCTAAAAAAAGTATTTCCAAATGTTCGTGAATTATCGTCTCTAAAAGATGGCCAGAGAGTTATATATTTGGCCCAAGTGTAAAGCTATACACTAGGGGGTTACTCGTTCTCCGATCTTGATTTTGTACGAATTTTTTTTGAAAAATGAGACTGAAGCCATTTGCGAAAGGAACGGATGTAAAATAAGACACCGACAATCGCAGCACCAATAATTTGCAGTAGAAACGAGCCACTTCCAGGATCGATATATGCAGATGCCGGAAGTGTCGTAAAAAAATAAATTACTAGGCCGATAATAAACGTGACTATCAATGACCTAATCATTTTAGGTATTTCATGTTGGTTTCATTTCTATTAATGAAATCTGCAATATCTTGGTAATTTTTAATTTGTCCGTCCGTCATTTTTTCTACTATTGAATGGCTTAAAACAGTATTGAAAACGCTATCAAATTTATGGCCTATTTTCTGCCCTGGTAGCAAAACGATAAAAGGCACCCGAAAGTCCTCAACACCGTCCCACCTTTTTTTGGCGCGCCGCCAATGGTGATCTGATGATATTATAACCGCGGTTCGTGCCGCGACACTTGATTTTAAAATACTATCTATCATTTCTTTCAATAGAAAATCAGCCAACGCCATATTATCAAAATAATTCTCAGGTACTTCTTGCCGGTAGGCATAGTCAGACGACTTTCGATCATAAACGTAAGGTGTGTGTGGAACAGCCCAATGTGCAAAAACAAAATCGTATTTTGGATCGACAAAATAATTTTTCGTCTTTTGCAGAAAGCTTTTGTAATGCCATCCAGGATCAAATAATTGTGGTGCAACTTGACGATTTATAATCGGCACATATGCTAAAAACTTGGTGATAAAATTTGGGATATAATACAGAGCATTGGTTGCAGCAGGGGGCCATTTTCTATTAAATTCAATGCAGTTAGA
>CAJWIB010000052.1 GCA_913041095.1 uncultured Rhodospirillaceae bacterium
TTGAAATGTATGACGATTTTCGTAATACAGTCTACAAGAAAAATATAATATATAGGAAACAATTATGACGGTAACTCGTGCAAATAATATTCGAGATGTGTTGGAACACGAAATAATTTCCGGCCAGCGGCCACCGGGCGACCGCTTGGACGAACCCCAGTTGACGCGCCAGTTTAATGCTTCCCGAACACCGGTGCGTGAGGCCTTGGTTGAACTCGCCTCGGCGGGCTTAGTTGAAATGCAGCCTCATCGCAGCGCCGTGGTGGCCGAGATCAGCGTCCATCAGGTTATCCAGATGTATGAAGTGCTGGCTGAATTGGAAGGGCTCAGTGCTAGGCTCGCAGCCCGGCGGATGACCGAGCAAGAACGATCAGAATTCGAAGCGTTGCATATGGAGATTGGTCAGCGCATTGAAACCGCTAATCGCGGCGCCTTTCCAGCGTTGAATAAAGAATTCCACAATTTAATTCATCTGGGCGCCCATAACGAGGTTTTGAGTGCCCAGATTGACGGCCTCAACAAACGGCTTGCCCCCTATCGCCGCCTGTTTCATGAAGAGCCGCATGATCTCAGTATCCCATATGCGGAACACCAGAGTGTCGTTGCCGCGATCCGCATTCGTGACGAAGAGTTGGCTGACTTAATTTTCCGCAACCACACCGCGCTCCGCGCTGACACTATTACGGACTTTATTGCCGCGTTTGAACGTCGGTTTGAGCGTAAAATTGCATAGAAAACAAGGAACGGACCAATGTCTGAACAAGCCGAGATAAATTGGACAAAAGTTAAAAACATATTTGAAAACGTAACGGAGCGTATGGGTAAAAACCCTGATAGACCAGCGATCGGTGCTCCTAAAGCAAAAGTGCGGGTGATTCGGGAGCGCTTGTTCGAGGCAACCGCTGAGGAGCACACTTCTCAAATCGATGAACCGGTCGAGCGCGGCGGTTGTCAGATAGTAACCTTGGTCTGTTTGTTATGCTGGCCTGATCACAACCAGACGCTTGTAAGGCCAACCCTGGCACTACCTCTCTAAATAACCTAAGCTGAGCACGTCCATTTATCGCACCAAATCTGGGGAAAAAGTTTAATGACTGATCAAACTGTCATCGTCACCGGGGCGGCCAGTGGGATAGGCTTGGCCTGCGCTAAGCTATTGCTTGCCCGAGGGGCGCGGGTGACGGCGTTTGATATTGCGGGCGAGAAGATGGCCCAAAACCTACCTGTGGGTGAGGCCAATCTGCACCTCATTGCCGGTGATGTCTCTGAGCCCTCTTTATGTCAGCAGGTCGTCGCCGAGACGCTGGCGCAATTTGGCGGCCTTGACGCGCTCATCCATTGGGGGGCAGCACATTCGATGGCGCGCTGGGATGAGCTTGGTGCCGAAGAGTGCAATCGCATCATGGAGATAAATGTCACCGGGACGTTTCTGATCGCCCAGGCGGCGGCCAAGCCGATGATTGAGCAAGGTAAAGGGGCCATCGTGCTCTGCACCTCGACCTCGGTCCTCTATGGCGGCACCGGTGGCCAGGGTCAGGGCGGCCCCGCCTACATAGCCTCGAAAGGGGCGGTGATTGCGCTCACCCGCTCGCTCGCCCGGGCTCTTGGCCCCGATGGTGTGCGTGTTAACGCTGTCAGCCCCGGCATCACCGAAACCGCGATGATCAAAGACTATAGTGAAGAACAACGCGAGGCGATGAAACAGCGTTTTCCGCTCGGCCGCTTTGCCGACCCGGAAGAGATTGCCGCGGCAGGGTTGTATCTCATATCCGACCAAGCAAGTTTCATGACCGGCGAGACCATGCACGTTAATGGCGGTTCGAATTTCGGCTAGCGCTTCTTTTCAGCTGGGCGGATGATGAAAAAATAGGTCACGCAGGAAAGGAAACCGCTGAGCAAAATGGCGATGGCCAGGTTCAGCGCGGTGGTATGGGTCATGGCCGCGAGCACGATGATGACGCCGGCCATAAACAAGTTGGTGATAAAGCCCATGAGCGAGGCGGCGGTACCAGCGGATTGCGGAAAAGGCTGTAGCGCCAGGGAATTTGTCTGTGGAAATACCAAACCCAAGCCCAAAACAAAAAATGCTGACGGCATGATTACCGCTAAAGGATGGCGAATATCAATGATGGCCAGTGCTGTTAGAACAATTCCACCGACAAGCATAATCAGCACGCCAATGGCAATAATGCGCTGTTGGCCGATCGCTAATAAAAAACGTCCGCCAATAAAGGTGGCGACCAGAAAGAAGCCGGCAATTATTGAATACAAAAAACCATAAGTTACGGCGCTGACGCCAAAGGCGCCGCGCAGCACCGTCGGAGAAGTGCCGAGAAAAGCGCCAAAGCCAGCCATTGAGAACGAGCTGCATAAAACATAGCGGACAAAAACCGGGTTCTGGACGGTTGCCAGCCAATTGGTTAAAAGATAGTTTGGCCAAAGTGCCTTAGGGTTACGCTGCTCAATGGTTTCCTGATAAAAGAACTTAAATAGTAGAAATACTAGGGTGCCAGAAAGAGTCATGGTCCAGAACAGCCATTGCCAGGGTAGATATTGGGCAATCTGGCCGCCGATGATCGGGAACATGATGGCGGCGAGCGAAGTGACAAATAATATATCGGCCATCATTTTGCCGAGCTGCTCGCGATCAAATAAATCACGCGCGACGGCAGCGGCCAATATGCGGCCGCCCGATATGGCAAGGCCCTGGATAAAGCGCCAAAAAATCAAATACTCGATTGATGGCGAAAGCCCTGAAGCAAGAGCAGCGCCGGCGAACAAAAAAAGCGTCAGCAGAATGATAGGCTTGCGGCCAAAGCGGTCAGACGCCGGGCCGAGCACAAGCTGGCCAACCGCATTTCCCAGCATAACCGTGGATATGGACGCAATCACCCGATTGGGTGTAGAGCCGAGCCCTTCGGCAATATTGGGCACGCCGGCCAAAAACATGTCGATGCCGATTGGCCCTAACATGTTTAAAAAGCCCAATATTATCGTCAGGAATAAGAGCGCTTTACCGCTTGTTGTTATTTTTTTTACCATGAATTCATATAAAAAGGCCGGTGGCGCTTGGCCACCGGCCCATTATCAATATTTAAACGCTTTATTTACTGACGTGATCGACGCCAGCTCCAGCAGCAATCGCACCGCCACAAACTAATAATGCCGGTGGAAAAAAGGCGACGGCAACACCACAAGCGGCAACGCCAACCGATACACCTGGATTTTTTTCAACCACCGTAACAGCTTTGTCCGCGACCGAAGAATCCTTCTTTTCCGCGGCAAAACTACTGGTCGGGGCGATAAAGACAAATGACATAAACAAAAGCATTAAGATCGTGCGCATTTTCATACTCCAACATAGGTAGTGAAAAAATAAACCATTTAAATCCAACAGCTCATTATACGGTGATTCAAGGGGGTTCGCCAAGGATTGAGTTTAACTTATTTGCACGTGGCAGAGCTCCTAGCAGAAAATTATCGGCCAACATGTTAGCGAGTTGGTCCATACTATAGTGTTCAAATTTGCCAAACCAGAAAGGAACTGTGTTGCATTGGGCAATCAGCATCAGCATTGTCGAATGACAATCGAGGCCTTTTATAAAAAAGCCATCCGTGACACCATCGGCCAAAATTTGTTCAAACAGCGCATTATATTCGGCAATCATGTTGTTGAGTTTCTGACGCCGGTTATTCGGTAGATATCTCAACTCGCCGACAAACGTCAGGAAATAGTCGGGGATGTAATTAACCGGCTCAATATGATTGTGGATGGCGTCACGGATTTTAACATCGGCCGGTAGGTTGTTGGCGACGATAGCCTGCAGGCGTTCAACATAGCCCTTAATGCTGTGCAAACATACTTTTTCCAGGGCTTCGTCTTTGGATTTGAAATAGTAATAAAGGCTGCTTTGGGCGACTCCGAGCTCGGCGGCAATATCACTGGTAGAGGCGCCGTGGTAGCCTTTTTTGGCGAACACAGCGGCTGCGGCATCGAAAATCTCGGTCTGCCGTTGCCGGTATTTATCTTTCATTTTTCCTGGTTTAGCTGCGCCGTCGGGCATCGCACATATTCGATCACAGTTGGTCCATGAGCCGGCCCTTAATTACTTTACGGGTCGGTGTTAACGGCATTTCATCAATAATCTCAAGACGTTCCGGCCATTTGTTTTTGGCAATCTTATGCTCATCCAGCAATATGCAAAGCTCTTCCAGGGTAACCGCTACTTCACCCAGCAGGGTAACCACACAGCATGCTTTCTCACCCAAAGCCGAATCAGGCACCGGGACAATGGCCACCATCTCGACTTTTGGATGCTGGACCAGCAAATCTTCAATATCTGCCGGATTAAATTTAACCCCGCCGCGATTGATAACGTCCTTGGTCCGTCCGGTGATGGTTATATTGCCGTCACCGTCGATAATGGCGATATCACCGGTTCTAAACCAACCATCTTCTGTAAAGGCATCGGCATTGGCTTCTTCGTTGTTAAGGTAGCCGGGAAAAACCGAGCAGCCGCGGACTTGTAAATCGCCCTCGGTATTGGCCGGCAGCGGCTCGCCATCTTCCGGTGAAACCACCCGTACTTCGTCACCGGGAGAGGCACGCCCAGCCGAGCGCACGGGAATATCTTCAGCATCGTCAAAACGGCAATAGGTGGCACCAGCGGTTTCGGTCATCCCCCAGAGCTGGCTGATGCGGGTACCCGGAATCTTGTCGCGGTAGGTTTTCATCATCGGTTGTGGACAGGCCGCCCCGGAGAACACTGAAAATCGAACAGATGAGAAATCATGTGTGTCCATCAACCCGGCATTGATCATTGCCGTCGCATGGGCGGGTCCGAGAAACAATGTCGTTGCCTTGGTCGCTTCGACCATTTTAGCCAGATCAGGCGGGGTAAAGGCCGGCAACAGCACATTTGTAGCTCCGGCATTGAGCGCGACATGAAAATTAAACAGTCCATAGAGATGACTGAACGGGGCGGCCGATAAATTGCAGTCAGCGGGCGTCATCTTAAATTCATCTACGCTGACCCGGGCATTGCTCATCATGTTTTGATAAGTTAGCGGCACGCCCTTGGGGTTGGAGGTCGTGCCCGAGGTGTAGAGCAGGAGGAACGGATCAGAGCCGACCGGTGGATTATCAATCTCAGGTGTACCCTCAATCATCAGACTTTGCAGTGATTGGCAGTCTTCAGATGCGCTGTCTCCGACTGTAATGATATGCTTAAGCGAGTTGAGATTATCTTTCATGCTGAGTATCACTTCGGCGGTTTGGAATTCTTTAAAAGCCGGCAGGCATATCACTGCCCGTGCTTGGGCGTGGCCGAGTAGAAATTCAATATCGGCGTCCCGGTAAGGCATATGAATGGTTTGCATGACGCCGCCAAAAGCTGTGATGGCTAAATAGCTAACAACAAAATCTAAAGTATTTGGCAGCTGCACCGCCACCACATCGCTTTTCAACAGGCCGAGCGATAGCAGGCCATTGGTCAATTGATCGACGCGGTTTTTAAGCTCCTGATAGGTAACTTCGCCACCTGGATGAATAATGGCGATAGCATCGGGCGTGTTTTGGGCGTGATCGGTGAGCCAGCCGTTCAGGGTCTCATTGATCCAGTAGCCGTCGTCGATATAACGCGCCACTAGTTCCGGCTTAAAGTTAATGGCTTCTCTTAGCATCATAGCTTCCTCGTTAAAGCGCAGCCGTTCTGCTGGGCTTCGGTAGGTTTCTTTCTTCCAGCGTTTGCCGCCGCCTAAATGATAGATGCGGCGGTGCTGATCTATTTTATGATATTTGCGTTCAGTAAAGACCCGCACCACACCAACTTGTTCGGGCAGTAGTCCAATACGCTCGGCAATTTCTTCGTCGGTTAATCCAGTTTCATCCCGGTTGGCTTCTAAGATATCGAAGTCCAACTCCCGGACCGCATCGCCGCGCCGGGTTTGTTTATTGAGGCTAAGTTTAAAGACAATCTCACCAAAAGTATCAATCATCTGCTGTGTCACCCCATAAGCCATGCCTAGTCTCCCTTTTCCGCTGCTTGCTCAACAGCATGTTCTGCTTTGGCAGCAGCTTCAGCCTCGGCAATTTTTTGGCGCATACCTGCACCGCGGGCGATTGGATTGCCAAGTGGTGCGGTCTGGGTGATTGGGCAGACTCGCATACACTCGTAACACAGGGCCAAGAGCTCACCGGCGCCAATGGCCAATTTGTACCAAATTACCTGGTTTTCAGGGCCATGCAGAGCCATGCCGCGTTCGATCGGGTCCTTGGCATCAAGAGTATCAAGAAGAACGCCCGGGATTGCCTCGTATTGCTGTGACATTTCAGCGCAGGCATGGGCGTTGTAATTCATCTCTGCGACTTTGTCATCATCGCCGATTGAGCCGCTTAAGCATTCCACCGGGCAAAACCGCATACACGGTGTTTGACCGGATTGGCGGTAAAGTTTGACGCAGGATGAATGCGGGCACGGGTTTTCAGCCATTGGTTCATCCGGCAGCAGTTCCATTTCGGTAAAGACGGAAGCGTAATACATCATGCCGTATTCCGGATGGAGCAGGATATCACCGGCCATTGAGCGCGCACCAATGCCGGCGATTTCGGCATGGAGTTTCATGCTTTGCAGGGGTACCCGGGCACCTTTTTCCGGGTCCATATCCGGTGGCACAAAGATTGAGCGGTAACCAAACTTAGCCTCGAGAAAAAACGCCAAACCATAGGCGACGCGATACGCCATGGTTTCAGTATCGCCAATATAAGCGAGGGTTTTAGCATCCGCTGACCAGGCGCCTCGGGTGCCGCCCCCGGCACCAACGCATAATACTGATTTCACCTTGGGCAACATCGCCGAAGGTCCGCATCCCAGCGGCGAGATACGTTCAAGTGTTTCCAGATTAGCCAGGCCAAAAGTCAAAGCGCCTTTCTTTTTGACGTAACGTTCGCACGCTTGTTTTACTTCTGCGGGATCAAACTCTTCGGCCATAATTATTTATCCTGGTGCTTCGTTATTTCAAATTGTTGACGAGGGTAGGCGGTTTTGATAATATTTTCAATAGATCTATCGAAAAATAAAAACTTAAAAAAATGGGTCTGGTGAATAAATCACCAGACCCAATCAGTCTCAGGGAACATGTGTTGGGTCGGTAGGAAGACCCAACTGGCGATCAGATCGCCGGAGAGCTATCCCGGTAAGAATATATCATCAGATATAATCTGTCGGGGTAGCAGAAATTCCTAAATTCAATTCTACATTTCTCCCACTCACTCAGTATCGTTTTAGTTTCCTGACCTACTGATCTTTCCGGTATCGCTCCCTCAACTTCGGTAAACTTCCCAGATTTTTGGATTTAATGCCTTGATATTTATCAATTGACGGCAGTTTTTTGCAAAATTTCGCTATTTACTGCCAAATGTTTAATTTCTTTTCCAATTAATTGCCATCTGGTGCGGCCTTGATAATTGCCCGCCAACAGCAATTCGTTGGCGCGGATGTCGGCCTGATGCTTCGCTTCGCTGCCAAATCTTTCTATAAATTTGACTGCAGCAGCTCGAATACTAGAGGGATCGGTGACATCCAAGTTGTTTTTACGACTATCTTGGGAATCATTAGTTTGATGGACCGGTGGACGCGCACCGGAACTATCCGACGGGCAAAGAGCTGCCTGTGAGTACCTAAGGAACCTTGAACAACGCTGATCTCTGTGGGCCATAGTCTGCTAAGAACCGATTGCGAAAGTTGATACAATTTTATAGTCTCTAGAAAATAAATAAATTGACGATGGTCAAATCAAACACATTGTTATTCGAAAGAAATAATTTTTTCTTTTGAGTAATCTGAGGGAATATGATGGCAGACCAGAATCCAGACCAGGGTTCTTTAAATTGTTTTACGTGTCAGACACGCGACCGGACTGAATGGTGCGTGCTGGACGATGCTGAGCTGCAACTGCTCAATAAAGGGCGTGTGACCAAAGAATATCTGCCGGGCGAAGTGATCTTCCATGAAGGTGATCCCTGCCGTGGCGTGTTTTGTTTGGAAACTGGTATGGTTGGTGTTCGTAAAACGGACGCTGACGGTAATTCGGTGCTGCTCTATTTAGTGACACCCGGCGACACTCTTGGCTACCGTGCCATGCTGGCGGGTGAAGATTACCGGGCCAGTGCAGAAGCTTTGGAACCAACACGCATCTGCGTCATTGATGTGCCGACCGTACGATCTTTGCTGGGGCATAATCCGGCCTTGGGCTTGCGCTATCTCAAACGCGTGTCGATGTCGCTCGGTAATGCGGAAGAAAAAATTCTTCACAACGCAACTCTTTCAGTGCGCGCCCGGTTTGCCCATTTGTTGCTGGTGCTAATTGATAAATATGGTGAGAAGAGCACTAATGGACCAACTGAGTTCGAATTGCCGCTATCACGTCATGATTTGGCGTCAATGATCGGCACGACGCCGGAGTCAATGTCGCGAACGATCAAGAAAATGGAATCTGATGGAGTAGCTAGATTTACCGGCCGCATTGTTTACATCCCGGAGATTGAGACTTTAGTCCAGGAATTTGAACCGGATCACTTCGTTTAAACTTTAGCGCACACCCCTTGAAAGAGAAAAAGCAATCACCATGTTAGGAATAAGAACACTCCCGACAAAATTGTCGCCCGATTTCAAAAGGTGATCGACAAGCTTAAATCTCAACACCAAGCTATCATCGAGAATTATCAGTTATCGGAATACCGCAGATTGAACTTAAAATTAGTGCGCCATGAGTACTGGCATTGTCATGTGATCAAGCATATGTGCGGTGACACCGCCTAACACCAGCTCGCGCCAGCGCGAATGTCCATAGGCGCCCATGACAAATAAATCGACCCCTTTATCGGCTGCCCGCGACAATAATATATCAGCGATACCGATATCATTTACAGTAATCGACTGGGCTTCGACATTGATGCCGTGGCGAGAGAGATGCAGGCTAATGTCGGCACAAGGTGTTTCACCATGCTCATCACTGTCATTTGGATTAATCGCAATAATGTCGACTTTTCCGGCATCATTGATCAACGGAATAGCATCATGAACGGCGCGTGCCGCTTGGGCGCTTGCATCCCAGCCAACCATTACCCGTGTGCCGATATTTCTTATGTCGGTGCTATAGGGAACAATCAATACCGGGCGACCGATAGTTAAAATGAGCACATCGGGTAGATCTCCAAATTGAATAGCCGCATTAGGATTTCGCTGTCCTAAAATCAGCAAATCGCAATATCTTGATTGCAACCGAATAACATCGATCGGGTTGCCTTCAGCTTTGCGCCATTCATGAGCGACATCGGCGTTCTTGACAATCTCGTAGAAATTTAACTCAGCCTTTTTTGCATCTTCATCCGAAAGCTCGGTCTGCTGTTCGATATATTCAGGAGGCAGTTGCGCCATGTCTTGAAGCGGCGGGATATAGAGATTGGGTACAACATATAAACCTGTCAGATGGGCATCGTGTTGAGCCGCTACTTGGATAGCTATTTCCAATCTGGCTTGAGACTGCTCGAAAGAGTCTACATGGACAAGAATATCTTTATACTGCATTGATCCACCCTCTGCATTAGCCTGTTGCATTATTTTTTAACTAATAACGCCAAGTTGAGAGGTTGGCATTGATGAATGTCAAGGTAGTTTAATGAAGACGGTTTAACTGGCGTGACAATTGATGGCGTTGCCGCGGATCCAACGGTGTTTAATCTGGATATTACCGATATCGCTACCATCGATGCTGTTCTGGCGCAGGTCCGTTCGACGGCTGAAACGCTGGAACCTGAAGCAAACGTGCTATCGATTCGTGAGGAATTTAACAACAAGCTGATAAACTCGCTTGAAAAAGGTGAAGCAAAGCTGCTCGAAGCCGATTTAAACGAGCAGGCTACAACTGCACTTTCGTTGTAAACGCGTACCCAATTATCCGCATCAGCGCTTAAGGTAACAGCTCAAACTGAGCGCGCTATCCTGCAACTCTTTTAGGTAATTCCCCCCTTGACGGGGCGCTTTAATCTGCCAAATTAGACTATGTTCGAGGTTCGAGCGGATATGCCGAGGGACTTAATTGGTCGCGGCAGCGTTCGAAAAATTGCAGAATATTTGGCTGAAAGGTGCCGCTTAAGGGCCTTTTTAAGCCAAAGCTCGCTTTTAGAGGAGGGGTTCGATGTCTCGTCAGCCGGTTTTTGATAGCCCACTGCTGTTGGGATTTGATCATTTTGAACGCGTCTTGGATCGCGTCACGAAATCTTCCGCCGAAGGCTATCCACCCTACAATATCGAACAAGTTAGTGAAGAAGAGTTGCGTATTACCCTGGCGGTTGCTGGCTTTTCGATGGATGATCTGGAAGTCACCACTGAGGATAATCAGCTGGTGATCCGGGGCCGTAATTCAGAAGATGAATCGGCACGCATCTATCTTCATCGCGGCATTGCCGCCCGCCAATTCCAGCGCAGCTTCGTGTTGGCGGAAGGAATTGAAGTTGTAGCCGCACGGCTTGAGGATGGCTTGTTGCATATTGATTTGGCACGCCCAATTCCGGAACCGGAAGTTCGCAAAATTAAGATTGAGAAAGTTCAATCAAGTGCTAAAACCAGCGCTAAGACAATTGACTTGGACCCGGAAAGTCCAATTGTATCTGGAAATTGAGAAAACAAGAATAGGTCTCAAAATGACGCAGTATGATGATCCAGTAGCAAATAACGCCGCCATCGAGTTGCATGGTGATTTCACCGGCGGCGAGTTTATCTATCTCGGACTGGATGAAATAGCCTATATCAAACCTGTTGAAGAAAACGGTGAGCACGCCTTCGGTATTTTTGCCGCTGATGGCGAGCAAATCGGCGCGGCTCCTGACTATAAGCTGGCCTGCGCCGTATCAATTCAGAACGACCTATATCCGGTTAGCGTCCACTAACCGGTTGTCCGCTTAATATTGTTGGAATTGGCGGTCAGGCGGCGCGGTGCGCTTCCTGTTCGGTGATCAACGCGTAAAGTGCTTCAGGACTGTCAGAGCCCCGCAGTTTATCGCAATTGGCTTTGTCCCGGAGCAGGCGTGAAACTTGCGCTAAGGCCTTTAAATGATCCGCCCCGGCTGATTCCGGTGCGAGCAGCAAGAAGATCAGGTCGACCGGACGCTCATCAATTGAATCAAAATCTACCGGCCGTTCGAGGCGGGCAAAAAAGCCGTGTAATTTATCTAAGGATTCAAGCTTGCCATGAGGGATCGCTATACCATCACCGACGCCCGTCGTACCAAGCTTTTCGCGTTCCAGCAGAATGTCAAAAATATCGCGTTCATTGTGCTCGATGACATCGGCAATTCGCTTTGACAACTCTTGTAATGCCTGTTTTTTGCTTGTTGCCTTAAGATTGGCGACAACGCATTCCGGTGTTAGTAGATCGGTGAGTTCCA
>CAJWIB010000053.1 GCA_913041095.1 uncultured Rhodospirillaceae bacterium
TGCATTGATAAAGCCGGTCGGATGCGGTGCAAACCCGAACAATTCTTCCGGTGAGCAGCACATCGCCTGAAAATCAATCATCTCGATGCCCAGAAGCGGCGCTCCGGCCCGGTAGCCCAAGACATAGCCGTCGCCGGTAACTTGCGGCGGATTATCGTTGACATAAAAAAGGCCACTGCCGCCGCCGGTGCAGAGAATAACTTCTTTGGCCGTGTAAGAAACCAGGGTGCCGGTGCCGTAATCAACCCCCCAGGCACCGGTGACCCGCTTACCCTCTTTCGTCAGATCAACGATAGATGTGAGAGAATGTTTTTCGATCCGGTCATCGGTGCGCAGTTTTGCAGACAAAGCCTTGGTCAACCTATTGCCGGTGGTGTCGTAGTGATGAACAGCTCGAGGCTGGCTGTGACCGGGAAAGGATTTGAGATCAAACGCACCCGAATCACCTTTAACAAAATCCGTGCCCCAGACTTCGAGATCATTGACCACCTGGATAATGTCGCGGGTCCAAACCGCGGCGAGCTCGGGATCGATCAGTTCGCCGCCATGTTCCAAAATCTCTTTGAGATGCAGTTCCGGGCTGTCGTCTTTACCTATCGCTGCTGCAAAACCACCTCTCGCCACCGTCGTCGTGCCGCTGGTCGCCCGGCCTTTGGTCACCTGGATTGAGTGCACACCGGCTTCGGCACATTCAAACGCCGCCAATGTCGCTGCCGCGCCACCGCCAACAATTAAAACATCGGTATCGAACGATTGTGAGGTTATCCCGGTCATGCTTGTTTCATCATTGCAAGGAATTCATCAACGCAGGCATCGGCGAAGGCTTCGTCATTGATATGGAGATCAAGCACTTTAACCTCGCCGCTGGTGAGATTTACTTTCACTGCGTCGGTAAAACATTGATCCGTTTCCGGTTGCAGCCAGGTGCCGATCTCGTTGCCATTAATATCCTGAGTTTTGCGAATAATATGCTGGCTAAAGCCTTTCGTTGGAATCATCATCGATACCGGGCCTTTGGCCCCGTTTAAACGCTCGGCCACCATTTCTCCAAGCCGGGTCATTTCCTTGGCATTGCTCCGCATCAATAAAATTTCGACGTTATATTGATAAAATTCGCGGTCGTGAAAGCGCTCAGGACATTCACCAACCCACCAGTTGGTGTGATCAATTGCGCCCGGCACGACAACCTGCGGCAGTCCAGCAGCGCCCGCCGAGGTTAATCGATTATCGCCAGTACGGTAGACGCCATCATTGAGTAAATCAGCCAATTCCGAGGTCGTGATATCGATGACGCCGGCGAGCTCTTTTTGACCGGCCAGATTTTCGAGCGCCTTACCGCCCGGGCCCGAGGCATGAAAGTGCATCACCTCGAAACCTTCCGCTTCCAATCGGTCGGTCACTCGGTCAACGCATTTCTGCAAATTGCCGAAAGACGACACACCGATCAGCGGCGGCTCCTCGGCTTGAGCGCTGTTGCGTTTCTGCCACGCTTCGGCCATGCCACCCACCGCATAGCAGGCGTTTTCCAAGACTGCTTTGGTGATGCGGTTCATGACGATATCGCTGATTGTCGGATACATGGCGATATCGCTTTCAGCGACATACCATTGAACGGCGGCAGTGGCAGCGACCGGCGTCACCATGACTTTGGGGAACAAAGCCGGTAAGGCCCGCATCATACCGCAAAAGACCGTGCAGCCATTGGCACCGCCGACGCCGATGACGCCGGAAATCTTGCTCGCCTGATATGCTTCGACCAGCGCCTGGGTACCACCTTTGATCATGGTTTCACCGGCGACGGCGCGTTCCATCTCACCCAACGCCTCCCAGGTTGCACCAGCTTTGGCCGCCAGCGGCTCACCGCCGATATCGGCCCCCGGTTTTTCATGGGGTTGAAGCGATAAATCCATCAGCCAGGGCTTAATGCCAAGACCCCGCAATACCTCGCACATAAAGCCGGCGGCTTCAGATTTACTGTCTAATGTCGCCAATACAGCAATCTTCATTTCAGACATCAATTCCCCCATTTAAGTCAACGCGTCATATGATCACAAAGTTATTTCTTTTAAAAGCAGAAGGCTCCAGATAAAACGAGTTCATAGAAATTAAAATAAGTGGGGAATATTATGCGCTTGGAAAACAAGAAAGCGATTGTGACCGGAGCCGGTGGCGGCATTGGCCGCGCTATCTGTGTTGATTTCGTCAAAGAAGGGGCCACCGTGCTTTGCCTCGATATCAATGAAGAGACCGTCAATGAGACAGTAAAGAAGCTCACCGATCTCGGCGGCACAGCGATTGCCATGACCGCCGATGTCGCCGAAGAAGCCAGCGCCGAGGCAGCGGTAAAAACAGCGGTCGACACATTCGGCGGACTTAATGTTCTGGTCAGCAATGCCATCACCGATATCCCTTACGTGCCGCTAACCGAAATTGATGCCGATGATTGGCGGCACCTGATGGATGTCAATTTCAACAGCTCTTATCTGTTCTGCAAACACGCCATCCCCGAGATGGAAAAAGACGGTGGCGGCTCGATTATATTGGTCGCCTCGCAATTGGGCCGGGTCGCGCGGCCAGGCCGCCCGTGGTATTGTGGCGCCAAGGGGGGTCTCATCAATATGGCCCGCGCCATTGCCCTCGATCACGCTAAGCAGGGTATTCGCTGCAACGCATTGTCGCCAGGGCCGATTGAAACCGGCCGCTATATCAGCAACTTCGACAGCGTCGAACACGCCCGAGAGAATAACTTTACACTATTTGACCGGCTGGGACGGCCGGATGAAATTTCGCCGGGCGCGGTGTTCCTGGCAAGTGACGAATCGTCCTTTATGACGGGCTCGGATTTACTGATCGATGGCGGCTTTACCGCGGTGTAGTCCCACAATATGGGACCATGTGAAGCTATCCAATTTCGGTAACCTTATTGTGCATTTTGACGGTTTGACAGGTCGAAAATCGTTACGTATGGTCCGCGAATTCTGGATAGGTCTTATATAAGACGGGGTAATATCCTGCCGGAATAACGGAATTTAATATAGCCGGAACGCCTGGGACTCTTCAGGTTTACTGGGGGAAACTTAAGGAGGAATATTTAGATGTCAGACACACCTTGGAAAGCCGAAGGCTGGTTCACCAGCCCCTGGAACTTCGACCCGGAAGTTACCAAAGATTGGAAATTTCCAGAAAAAATTCAAATTCATGACGTAACTTTGCGTGATGGTGAGCAGCAAGCCGGTCTTGCTTTTGATTATGATGACAAAATCCGCATCGCCGAAGGCCTCGCTGAAGCAGGTGTTCATCGGATCGAAGCTGGTATGCCGGTGGTCTCCCGAGACGACGCTAAGGTTGTTACCGAGCTTGCCAAACGCGACTTTGGCCCGAAAGTTTATTCTTTCGCTCGCTGCATGGTTGATGATGTTAAACGCGCGGTCGATGCCGGGGTTAAAGGCGTTATTATGGAAGTACCGGCAAGCCCGCATTTGATCGAAAAGGGCTATCGTTGGGAATTGGATCGCGCCATTGATCTTTCCATTGAATCGACAACCTACGCCCACGAGCAAGGCCTTGAAGTTGTCTTTTTCCCGATCGACTTTACCCGCTCTGACCTCCACTGGGTCTGCGATCTCATCGAACGGGTTGGCGATGAAGGCCATATGGACGGCCTCGCCCTGGTTGATACCATGGGCGCTACCTCGATCCACGCCATGCAGTTTTTTGTCCGCACCATGAAAAACCGTTTCCCGGACAAACCACTGGAAGCCCACTTCCACATGGACTTTGGCCTCGGTATCGCTAATACGTTAATGGCGTGTTCCGAAGGTGTTGAAGTTATTCAGTCAACCGTTCTCGGCCTCGGCGAACGTGCTGGTAACGTGCCGATGGAAGAAACAGTTATGGCGTTATTGACTCTCTATAATATCGATATCGGTATTAAAACGCAGCAATTGAAGCCACTGGCTGACATGGTCGCTGAAGTTTCCGGTGCCACTATTCTCGGTAACCGGCCAATCGTTGGTGATGATCTGTTTAAAGTTGAATCGGGCATCATCGCCACCTGGCTCTTGAATTGTGGCTATGAAGATCAAACTGAAGTCGTGCCGTTCCGCCCGAGCCTAGTTGGCCAAGCCGAACCGGAAGCTGTCATGGGCAAAGGCTCCGGCATCGACAACTGCAAACACTGGCTGGATAAATTCCAGATCCAGGCCAACGAAGACGAAGCCATGGAAGTTCTTATGGCCGTCAAGGAATGGGGCCTGGTTCACAAGCGCCTGATGAAAGACGAAGAATTCGCCACCTTGGCGAAAGAGGTGCTTGAAAACTAAGCGGATATACGCTTTTTCAAAAAGCCCGGTCTCCACAGGAGACTGGGCTTTTTTTGTACTTGATCACGACTTTTTGAAAAAATGGATTTGTTTTACCGAGACGCTGGGATTAAGCTATTGGCAGTGCGTTTTTCAATGGCTTCGATTACAAAATCCGCAACAAAGTCAGTTTGTTAATGGCACTTTGAGAAACGTTATAGAATTAGACAAATGGGGAGAATAAAAATGGCTAAAGTAAAAACACTCGATTCAGAAGGCGGCAATCTCTATGAACGCGCCAATGACATGTTCGTCAAAGTCACCGCCGGTGATACTGATGGCTCTTATGAAGTTTGTGAAGAACGTTGCCTTGCCGGCTTCGCCTCGCGCCCGCATATGCACACAGTCAGCCACGAAACTTTTTACGTCCTCAAAGGCAGTGCGACTTTCTTGCTCGGCGAAAAAAAACATGAAGGTAAAGTTGGGGATCTCATTCACATACCACCGGGAGTGCCGCATCAAATGATCGCTGGCGATGATGGCGTCCGCGTGTTGATGGTCTATAGCCCGGGCACCACCGAAGCGATGTTCGCAGATATGACAGCATTGACCCCGGAAGAAAGGGCTGATTTTGAAACCGGTGCCGCCGTTGCTGCCAAACACAACACCATTTGGGTCGAAAACTTTCCAGAAAACCAAGGTTAAAAAAAACTTAAAAGGGGTAATAAACATGCCAACTGTGGCCAGACTGACCTACAATTGACCCCAGTTTGAAGGTTATATGGGAAATATCGGTAAAGAATAAATAAATCACTTAAGTGTTAGGAAATTGCGCCAAATATTCGGCGTAACGTTCAGCCACCTGATCCTTGATCTTGGCGCCGAAGTCTTTCATTTCTTCAACTTCACCCGGCTTAAAATGATCTGTGACACCACTAGCAAAGCTAGGCCGCGCCAGCGCCCGCTCGCGCCAGCTTTGCACCAGAGGCCGCCCGGCAATCCAAATATCGAGCAGTCCTAAAAACCCAAGCCGGGCCACGAAGGGCATCAGATTGATATCAGCGAGGGTAAACTGCTCGCCCAGCAACCAGGTCCGTCCATCACCAAGATCTTTTTCCATGGTTTTGAAAGCTTTTTCGTAAGCCGCGATGCCGTTAAAAACAAATGGCGAGGCAACACCTTCCTGAAAGGTCGACATAACCCGGTCCCGCCGTCTAGGATCGCCGACATTGGCAAATCTTTGCGCCCGTTGTTCGCCGGTCATATTCTGCACGCGCTCACGGAACATCGCCGAGAAACTCAAATCCATAGCTCCTTCGAACAGGCCTTCATCAACAGCTTTGCTCCAGAGCCGCATCCGTGTGCGGTCATAGGCATCCGCCGGCTTGAGGCAAGGTTCGGGATAAGTTTCATCCAAAAATTCGCAGATCAACGTCGATTCGATAACTGGCTTGCCATCAACCACGAGAGTTGGCACCACGCCTTTGGGATTTAATTTCAGGTATTCCGGATCATATTGCTCACCGGTGAAGAGATTGACTTCATGGGTCTTCCATTCGAGCCTTTTTTCAAACAGAGTGATCCGGACTTTTTGAGCGCATACCGAATTGCCAAATTGATAAAGCTCGAGCATTTATTTTTTTACCCAGATTAGCGCTGCATTTTTGTCATCGGTGTCAAAGAACTGCACTTCGGTGTCGTTGAGTGTGACTTCGGCCAAGGCGGCTAAATCCTTGGCAAGCTCCTTACCGAGAATAGCGATTTTTTTGAAATTATCCCGGCCAAACGAAAATTTTTCCTGCGCCTGCGCCCATTCCCAGCCGTCGAAGTCCGAGAAATCACCAAACAGACGCAAACTTGATTGACTGGAAAGCACTGCATCCAACTGCGGCAAGATTGCCCGGTAATCGGCATCCGATACCCGGCCCGAGACTTTCAGGCAGATCAGATCACCGTCACTTTCTGGCAGCCACTGCAGCATTAGCAATGAAGGGCGCGGTCGGCAACGTCGAGGGCAGCTTCTTTGACAACTTCACTGAGACCCGGATGTCCATGACAGGTGCGGGCAATATCTTCAGCCGAGCCTCCGAACTCCATCGCCACCACGCATTCCTGGATGAGATCACCGGCTGCCGGACCAACAATATGGACACCCAGCACTTCGTCGGTCTCCGCATCGGCGAGGATTTTGACAAAGCCGTCCGTCGCACTCATCGCTCGAGCACGGGCATTGGCAGTGAAGTTAAACTTACCGGCATTATAGGCAATGCCGGCCTCTTTAAGCTGTTCCTCGTTCTTGCCGACGGTGGCGACTTCGGGGCTGGTATAGACAATACCGGGAATAGCGTCGTAATTGATATGACCTGACTGGCCAGCCAGCATTTCAGCCAGCATCACGCCTTCGTCTTCAGCTTTGTGGGCCAACATCATGCCTCCAATGACGTCACCAATCGCATAGACATCATCGACATTGGTTTTAAAGCCACTATCAACCTTGATAAAGCCTTTATCCATCTCGACACCTGCCGCTTCAAGGCCAAGGCCATCCGTATAGGGAATACGGCCAATTGCCACCAGCACGCAATCGGCCTTCAATTCTTCCGCTTCACCACCATCGCGAGGCTCAACCGTCAAGGTGACATCGGTTTTGGTGGTCTTCGCACCAGTGACTTTGCTTTTCATCTTAAACGTCATACCTTGCTTTTTAAGCGAGCGTTGAGTGATTTTTGATACTTCGGCATCGGAGCCCGGCAAACAATCATCCAAAAACTCAACAACTTCAACTTCGGCGCCTAAGCGCCGCCAGACCGAACCCAATTCAAGCCCGATCACGCCAGCGCCAACGACAATCATTTTTTTAGGCACTTTGGTCAAATTCAAAGCACCGGTTGAGCTGACTATCATTTTTTCATCGATCTCAACACCGGGCAGCGGCGCCACATCTGAGCCGGTGGCAATGATAATGTTCTTGGTCAAAATAGTGTCGGCCTTACCTTTGTCGTCCGTGATGGTCACCGATCCAGTACCAGAAATTGAGCCGGTGCCTTGCAAGCGGTCAATTTTGTTTTTTTTCATTAAAAAATCGACACCTTTAATGGTATCGCCGACAACGCCATCTTTATGGGCCATCATCGCTTTAAGATCGAGCTTGACGCCGCTGGCGATTACGCCGTGACCGGCCATTCCTTCGGTTGCCTCTTCATACAGATGGGAGGAATGCAATAATGCTTTCGACGGAATACAGCCAACGTTCAAACAGGTGCCGCCAAGGGTTGAGCATTTTTCAACAATTGCCACCTTCAAACCCAATTGCGCCGCGCGAATAGCCGCAACATAACCGCCCGGTCCAGCGCCGATAATGGTAACATCATAAGTGTCGGCCATGATCTAAGTCCTCGTTATTTCTTAAATAAATTTTGCAGTTACATATCCAGCATAATGCGCTGCGGGTCTTCAATGCATTCTTTGATCCGCACCAACATCGAAACCGCTTCGCGGCCATCGATGATCCGGTGATCATAGCTATGAGCTAAATACATGATTGGGCGCACTTTAATTTCATCGCCGACCACCCACGGACGCTTAACGATATTATGCATGCCAAGAATGCCAGACTGCGGTGAATTGATGATCGGTGTCGACAGCATTGAGCCGTAGATGCCACCATTGGTGATGGTAAAGCTGCCACCCGTCATTTCCTCAAGGGCCAGTTTGCCGTCACGGGCGCGGTTACCAAAATTCTTGATGCTTTTTTCGATATCGGCAAAGCTCATCTGATCGGCATCGCGCAACACCGGCACCACCAGGCCCGTTGGCGTGCCGACGGCCACGCCAATATCATAATAGTTTTTATAGACAATCTCATCGCCCTGAATTTCCGCATTCACAGCCGGGAACTCTTTGAGCGCGACAATCGCTGCTTTGACGAAATAACTCATAAAGCCAAGCCTGACGCCATGGGTTTTTTCGAACTGATCACGATATTGCGCCCGAGTTGCCATCACTGCTGACATATCGACCTCGTTAAAAGTAGTCAGCATGGCTGCGGTATTTTGCGCATCTTTCAAACGGCTGGCGATGACTTTGCGGAGGCGGGTCATTTTCACCCGTTCTTCACGGGAGCCCGCCGGTACCGATGGTATTTGATGACTCGGTGCACCACTATCTGCAGCAGGGGCAGGTGCCGCAGCCGGAGCTGGCGCTACCAAGACACCACCTGATTTTTGAAAGGCCAGTACATCACCTTTGGTCAGGCGGCCATCTTTGCCGGTCGCCGGGATTTGGGTCGCATCATAGCCTTCATCTTCGATAAGTTTGCGTACCGCCGGTGACATCTGCACGTCATCATCGGAAGCAACGGGTGCCGGGGTTTCTTTTGGCGCTGCTGCTGGAGCCGGCACCGCCGCTGCCGCACCATCACCAATAACGCCCAACAGCGCACCGACCTCCACTTCAGCACCGGCTTCGGCGGAAATTTCCGTCAACGTACCAGCCACCGGCGCATTAACTTCCATGGTGACCTTATCGGTTTCCAATTCGAGGATCGGCTCGTCCGCTGCAACCGCATCACCAACCGATTTGAGCCAGGTTGCGACCGTCGCTTCCGTCAGCGATTCGCCAAGTGTGGGGACTTTAATCTCAATAGCCATAGTATCCTCAATTCACCTATGATTTCTTACCATGTTTAATCGGCATAAATGGTTGAATTAAATCTTTTGCTTTACCGTTGAGCGCCTGTTCGACCAGCAATTCTTGTTCTTTGTTGTGAACTTTAAGCGATCCGACGGCCGGTGACGCCGAAGCCGTACGGCCAACATAAAGCACGCGGCGGGTTTGCTTGGCCTTTTTATCCAAGCTTTCAAGAATATAATCAATGCGATCGGCAGCAAAATGCCACGCGCCTTGATTGGAAGCTTCTTCCTGGCACCATACTACTTCGGCATTCGGATAGAGTTTGATCTGATTGGTTATTCTCATGCGCGGCCACGGATAAAGCTGCTCAACCCGGACGATGGCGACATCTTTGATGCATTGCTCCCGGCGCGCTTCCAGCAAATCATAATAGACTTTGCCCGAACACAATACGACGCGTTTTACTTTGTCTTTGGCAGCAAGTTTGTCCACTTCCGGTATAACCCGGCGGAAATGCGTTCCCGGGCCCATTTCATCCAAGGTCGAGACGTTGAGCTTGTGACGCAGTAAGGATTTCGGCGACATTACGATTAAGGGTTTGCGGAAATTACGTTTCACCTGACGGCGCAAAGCGTGGAAGAAGTTTGCCGGCGATGTGATATTAACAACCTGCATATTGTCTTCGGCGCAAAGTTGTAGATATCGTTCCAGCCGCGCTGATGAATGTTCCGGCCCCTGGCCTTCCATGCCATGCGGCAACAACATCACGAGGCCTGACATGCGCAGCCATTTTGACTCGCCAGAAGATATAAATTGATCAAATATCACCTGGGCAGTATTGGCGAAGTCACCAAATTGCGCTTCCCAAAGCGTCAGTGTCGTCGGCTCCGCCAGGGAATAACCATATTCATAGCCGACAACGGCGAATTCCGACAGCGGGCTATCCATGACTTCAAAATGAGCCTGCTCGCTGGGCCGGATTTCGCTGAGCGGGTAATATCGACTTTCATCGTCCTGATCGACGATTACACAGTGACGATGGGAAAACGTACCACGACCCGAATCCTGGCCCGATAAACGCACCGGATGACCTTCGATCAAGAGCGAGCCGTAAGCCAGCGCTTCGGCCATTGCCCAGTCGAGACCATCGCCACTTTCCATCATTTTGGTTTTGGTTTTGAGCTGACGCAGTAATTTGCTGTTTACATTGATGCCTTCCGGCACCCGTGCGAGTGAGTGACCGATTTCCTTCAACGTCTCAATTTTAGCTGAAGTATCATCGTCGCGTTTTTCTTCTTCACCCTCGAGAGCCGTCAGACCATCCCATTTGCCCTCCAGCCAATCCGCCTCGTTGGATTTATAACTGCTGGCGGCCTCGAACTCTTTGTCGAGATGGGCTTTGAAATCAGTTTCAATTTTTTCTATTTCTTCGAGATTGATCAGCCCTTCTTTGAGCAATCGTTCACGGTAAATCTCTCGCGTCGTCGGATGTTTGCCAATCGCTTTATACATGCGCGGCTGGGTGAACATCGGCTCATCACCTTCATTGTGGCCATGACGTCGATAACAGAAAATATCAACGACCACATCACGTTTAAACTTTTGTCGGAATTGAGCAGCGAGATCAGCGACCCGAACAACGGCTTCCGGGTCGTCACCATTGACATGAAAAATCGGCGCCTGCATACCTTTGGCAATATCAGTCGGATAAGGCGTTGAGCGAGAGCTTGAGGGATTGGTGGTAAAGCCGATTTGATTGTTCACAATCACATGGATGGTGCCACCGGTACGGTAGCCTTTAATTTGTGAGAGATCGAGACTTTCCGGCACGATACCCTGGCCAGCAAAGGCCGCATCTCCATGCATCAAAAGCCCCATGACTTTCTCGCGAGCTTCGTCACCACGCTGGGTCTGCTTAGCGCGAACCTTGCCAAGCACTACCGGATTAACACATTCCAAATGTGATGGGTTAGCAGCCAGCGATAAATGCATATTACCTTCGGTAAATTCCCGGTCAGCCGACGCACCCAAATGGTACTTCACATCGCCTGAGCCCTGGACATCTTCCGGGTGCGCTGAGTTGCCCTCAAATTCAGAGAATATTGCCACATACGGTTTACCCAAGGTGCGCGCCAACACGTTCAAACGGCCCCGATGAGGCATACCAATGACGATTTCCTCGACGCCGACATAAGCGGCTGTCCGCAACATACGTTCCATGAACGGGATCATGCTTTCACCGCCATCCAAGCCAAAGCGTTTGGTACCGGTATGCTTAACCTGCAAATAGGTTTCAAAGCCTTCGGCTTCGACCATGTCTTTGTAAATCGCACGCCTTAGTTCCGGAGAATATTTGGTGCGGTAAT
>CAJWIB010000054.1 GCA_913041095.1 uncultured Rhodospirillaceae bacterium
TTGGCTCTATTGAACTTGAAAATAACGTCATTTTAGCCCCGATGTCCGGTGTATCTGATATGCCGTATCGCCGGTTGGCTAAACGTTTTGGCGCCGGTTTGGTGATTTCTGAGATGATCGCTAGCCAAGCGATGATCTATGCCAATCGAAAAACCTTAAAAATGGCAAGCAATTGCGCTGAAGAATTTCCGATGGCGGTGCAACTTGCTGGTTGCGAGCCACTACTGATGGCCGAAGCGGCACGTCTGAATGCTGACCGGGGAGCAGCTATTATCGACATCAACATGGGCTGTCCGGTTAAAAAAGTGACCAAGGGTCAGGCTGGTTCCGCCTTGATGAAAGATGAAAAGCTGGCGGGCCAGATTTTTGGCGCCGTGGTAAAAGCTGTGGATTTGCCGGTTACTGTGAAAATGCGCACCGGTTGGAATGAGCAAAATCGGAATGCCCCAACTTTGGCAAAAATAGCTGAAAATTCTGGCGTTAAAATGCTTACCGTCCATGGTCGCACACGCAATCAGCTTTATAAGGGCACAGCGGATTGGCATTTCATCGGCAAAGTCAAAGCGGCCGTCAGCATTCCGGTAATTGGTAATGGCGATGTTACGGAAATAGAGGACGCCGCAACTTTGCTAGATCAATCCGGTGCCGATGGCGTTATGATTGGTCGTGGCACCTTTGGGCGTCCATGGTTCTTGGCCCAAGTTGATCATTATTTAAAAACCGGTGAGCGCTTACCTGATCCTGAACTCTCGCAACAATATCAAATTGTGACCGCTCATTATGACGAGTTGCTAAGTTATTACGGCGAGGAACGGGGGCTTAGAACTGCCCGTAAGCATATCGGCTGGTACAGTAAAGGCTTGCCGGGATCAGCAGAATTCCGCGGTAAATTTAATCTCCTTGATAATGTCATAGGCGCCAAAGCTGCACTCGATGAATTTTACCGGCCCTTGCTTGAACGTCAAGCTGCCTAAAGAATTGAAAAGAGAACTCAATGCCTCTTAACGGAAATTCTTCCGATAACAATACAGAGAAAATCTTAAACGCCCTCGATTCTTCGATCGTGGTGATCGATGACGGCGGCTATATTGACTATCTCAATAGTGCTGGTGAACAATTTTTTGCCAGTAGTTTGGCGCAATTAAAGGGACATAGCATTAATGAATTACTGCCGCCAGATAGTCCGCTAACAACCTTGATCAAGCAAGTTCAGGCAACCGGCTGCGGCGTCTCTGACTACGGCTTGATGCTCGATACACCGCGCATTGCTAAACAATTGGTCAATGTTCAGGTGACCCCTCTGGTTGATCAGCTCGGCTACGCTATTTTGACAATCTTTGAACGTTCAATCGCCGATAAAATTGATCGCCAATTAAGCCATCGCAATGCCGCCCGCTCAATCACCGCCATGTCGGTGATGCTGGCCCATGAAGTTAAAAATCCGCTGTCGGGAATTCGTGGTGCTGCTCAATTGTTAGAGCAGGGCATGGATCAAGCGGATCAAGAATTAACCCGTCTGATTTGCGATGAGACCGACCGAATATGTGCTTTGGTGGATCGCATGGAAGTATTTTCAGACCGGCGTCCACTGGAACGCGGGCCGGTAAACGTTCACAAAGTATTGGAGCGTGTTCGCCAGATTGCTCAAAATGGCTTTGCCAAAAAAATCCGCATAACTGAGGAGTATGATCCGTCTTTACCTTCAATTGATGGCAATCACGATCAATTAGTCCAAATTTTTCTAAATTTAGTAAAAAACGCGGCGGAAGCGACAGCAAGTCCAAACGGCGAAATTGTTTTAAAAACCACCTACCAGCATAGTGTTCGTTTTGCCGTGCCCGGAAGTACGTCGCGCACTCATTTGCCGCTTGTTATCAGCGTCCAAGATAACGGAGACGGCATCCCGCCTGATCTGCAAGATCACCTGTTTGAAGCCTTTGTAACGTCAAAACCCAAAGGTTCCGGGCTTGGTTTGGCTTTGGTCGCCAAGATGGTAGACGATCATGGTGGCGTCATTGAATTTGACAGCCAGCCCGGTAAAACAATTTTTCGCGTCATTCTACCGATGTCGACGGAAATAGCTGAGCAAGATTAGGTTAGGAGTTAGAAGCTTGAGTAACGCAACAATTTTAGTCGCAGATGATGACGGCGCCATACGCACTGTTCTCAATCAAGCCCTCGGTCGCGTCGGGTATGATGTTAGAACGACCAGTAATGCCGCAACTTTGTGGAAATGGGTGAGCGAAGGCGAAGGCAATTTGGTTATCACGGATGTTGTCATGCCTGACGAGAATGGCCTTGATCTATTACCGCGCATCAAGAAAATTCGTCCCGAACTTCGTGTCATCGTTATGAGTGCTCAAAATACATTGATGACAGCCGTTAACGCGACCCAACGCGGCGCTTTTGAATACCTACCAAAACCTTTTGATCTAAAGGAACTGCTCACTATCGTCGAGCGCGCCTTACAAGCTAAGCAAGAGAATGCAAGTGCACCGGGGTTTGACGACACTGAAAACGAAACTCTACCGTTGATCGGGAGATCTCTGGCCATGCAGGAGGTGTACCGCACCTTGGCTCGCCTGATGGCCACCGACCTGACCGTACTTATTACCGGTGAATCCGGCACCGGAAAGGAACTTGCGGCACTGGCTCTCCACAATTACGGCAACCGAAAAAACTTTCCATTTGTCGCAATAAATATGGCAGCGATCCCGCGCGAATTGATCGAAAGTGAACTATTTGGCCATGAAAAGGGCGCCTTTACTGGAGCAACCGCCCGCTCGATTGGCCGCTTTCAGCAAGCTGAGGGCGGTACTTTGTTTCTTGACGAAATAGGTGACATGCCGGCGGAGGCGCAAACCAGACTTTTGCGCGTGTTGCAGGAAGGAGAGTATACGACTGTTGGCGGCAAAACGGCTATTCGGGCAGATGTTCGTATTGTTGCTGCAACGCATCGAGATTTAACTCAGCTGATCATGCAGGGTTTATTCCGTGAAGACCTTTATTATCGTTTAAACGTCGTACCTATCCGGATGCCACCACTAAAAGAAAGGCGCGAAGATATTCCGGAGTTGGTGAAACATTTTCTAGCCCAATCGACGGAAGAGGGGTTACCTTGGAAGATCGTCGATGCTCAGGCCTTGGAGCGGTTGCAAACCCACCAGTGGCCTGGAAACGTCCGCGAGTTGGAAAATTTAGTCCGAAGGCTAGCAGCATTGTATTCTCAAGAGACCATCGGCATTGATGTTATTGAGGCTGAACTGTCCGAAGCTGGCCCGCTGTTTAACGAAGAACACAAAAGCAATGGAATTGGTGAAGCCGTCGAAGACCACCTCAAGGATTATTTTTCCGCTCATAGCGGCGAACCACCGCCAGCAGGTTTATATGACCGGATTTTGAAAGAGGTTGAACGCCCCTTAATCGCCCTCACTTTGGGGGCAACACGCGGCAATCAATTGAAGGCGGCAGATCTATTGGGCCTCAACCGGAACACTTTACGCAAGAAAATCCGTGACTTAAATATTCCGGTAACACGAACACCTAAATAGTTTGTTAGTGGTCAAACAGGTAAAATTTAGTTTAGAACAAAAGATATGGCAGTCGGTTTTAAATAAATGAGTGAGCAAACGGCTGATATTGGCACCACTGGTAATTACCAAACCTTACGAAGTTTGGTGAAACGCTGGCGCTTGACCCGCATTCTGGTGGTCATAATATCCGTGGCCTTGCTTTTTTCAGGACTGGCAACCATTTTGGTTTTAGCCGATTATTCGCCACTGGATTCCAATCTCACCACCGTCATAGCACTTTTAAATCTCGACTTGGTGTTGGCGCTTTCGCTGGGCGCCTTATTGGCGAGACGTCTAGTTGGCGCTTGGATTACCAGAAAATATGGTTCAGCCGGCTCTCGCCTGCACATGAAAATGGTTGTCTCGTTTGGATTGGTAGCCATCATTCCAGCACTTTTAGTTGTGGTTTTTCTCGGATTATTTCTTAACTTTGGTATGGAAACCTGGTTCAGTGACCGGGTCAGAACAGCCGTTAATGCCTCAACCATCGTCGCTCAGTCTTATCTTCGGGAACACCAAAAAAATATCCGCGGCGTTGCCCTGGCGATGGCCAACGATATAAATCGAGCGGCGCCTCGATTGCGTCAAAAACCCCGTTTTTTTACCAAAATTGTTACCTCTTTTGCCAATGATCGCGACCTTTCTGAAGCCGTCGTCATCAATAGTAGTGGCCGCACTTTGGCACGCTCACAACTAAGCTTTTCTCTCGGCTTTAATTTTGCCTCTGGTGATTTGGTGAAAGGCGTATTGAACAGCCAGCCAGGCGAAGTTTTTGTCATCGAAAATCGCAATGATAACGTTGTGCGTGCCGGCGTAAAACTTGAAGCCTTCGTTGATACCTAT
Source organism: uncultured Rhodospirillaceae bacterium (assembly GCA_913041095.1). Lineage (GTDB taxonomy): Bacteria > Pseudomonadota > Alphaproteobacteria > Rhodospirillales > UBA2165 > TMED23. Next base: position 4,416 of record CAJWIB010000054.1, read on the forward strand.
TTGTTGATTGGGCGCTTTATCGATGCCCAGGTTTTGGAGCATGTTTCGCAGACAACTGGTGCCGCCAATCAATACGCTTTGCTGGAAAAAAGCCGCGACAATCTGCAAATTAAATTCCTCTTCGTCTTTGCCCTTGTTGCTTTTTTACTGCTGCTCGCTGCTGTTTGGATAGGCTGGTCAATTGCATCGACGATTTCCACCCCCATCGGTGGACTGATTGATGCGGCAGACCGTGTGCGTAAAGGTGATCTATTGGTTCGAGTGAACACCGAAAATACCAAAGACCGCGACGAAGTCGGTATTTTAAGCCGGTCGTTCAATCGCATGACGGAGCAACTTGACAGTCAGCAGCAGGGATTAATTGAAGCTAACCGCCAGTTGGATGAGCGCCGCCGCTTCACCGAAGTCGTGCTCTCAGGCGTATCAGCCGGTGTCATTGGGCTCGACCAGAAGGGTAGGGTACTTTTGTCTAATCGATCGGCAGCTGATCTGCTGTCTATAAACCTCAATGAATATATCGAAGAGCCGTTGGGTAAATGTTTGCCAGAAATGGCTCCATTACTCGAACAGGTTATCTCCAACCCCAATCGTAACGCTCAGGGTGAAATTAAGGTCGCGCGTGAAGGGCGGCAGCAAATTCTTATTGTCTCTGTCGCAGCGGAAAAAATTGCACAGGAAATTATCGGATACGTCGTAACTTTCGACGATGTGTCGGAACTTTTATCTGCGCAACGCAAAGCCGCTTGGGCGGATGTTGCACGCCGCATCGCTCATGAGATTAAGAATCCACTAACGCCGATCCAGCTTTCGGCCGAGCGTTTAAAACGAAAGTATAAAGATGAAATAAAATCAGATCCGGAAACATTTTTCATGTGTACGGATACCATCGTGCGTCAAGTTGAGGACATTGGCCGTATGGTAGATGAATTTTCCTCTTTTGCTCGGATGCCGCAACCGGAACTTAAAGAAGTCAATCTTAGCGATCTCTGTAATCAAAGTTTGTTCTTGGAGCGCAATCGTTACCCTGATATCGATTATAAAATAATCATGCCAATTGATCCGGTAATGGTGAGTGTCGACCGGCAACAAATAAACCGGACTCTCACCAATGTGCTTAAAAACGCGGCTGAATCAATTTCAGTTAATTTAACAAATGGCAGCGAAACTTCCGGACAAATTAACTTGGCGCTTGATGAAGAGGATGAACAAATCATCATTTATATTACTGACAACGGTAAAGGCTTCCAGGAAGATTTGCTGGATCAAATTACCGAACCTTATGTAACAACCAGGGATCGAGGCTCTGGATTGGGGCTAGCAATTGCGACGAAAATAATGGAAGATCACAATGGTGAGCTTTTACTACATAATTTAGACACAGGCGGAGCCCAAGTTACTCTTATTTTCAGAAAATTATCTAGACAATAAAAAACAGTTCATAATGAACAGCGAGAATCCATTTCAAATGTTACGGCAAGCGAGTTGTAAGTAAATTCATGGCGCATGATATTTTAATCGTCGATGACGAATCTGATATCCGCATGCTGACGGCAAGCGTGCTGGAAGATGAGGGACACGAAACTCGTGAAGCTCATGACAGCACGGCGGCTCTTGCGGCGATTGAAGCACGCCGGCCTAATCTGGTGCTGCTAGATATTTGGCTTAAAGACAGCCAGCTCGACGGTATGGAAATTTTGGAAACCATTTCTATTATGGACCCAGAGGTGCCGGTGGTCATGATGAGCGGACACGGTAATATTGAAACTGCGGTTTCGGCGATCAATCTTGGTGCCTATGATTTCATCGAAAAACCCTTCACTTCAGATCGTATGATCCTTGTTGTTAACCGGGCAATTGAGAACGCCCTGTTGAAACGTGAAAACGCTGAGCTTAGAAAGCGCGCCGGTGGTGAAGTCGACCTGATCGGAGATTCGAACTCAATTCACCAATTACGGCAATCGATTGATCGCGTTGCCAGTGCCAACAGTCGGGTGCTTATTACTGGCCCAGCGGGGTCCGGCAAAGATGTCGTCGCGCATTTACTGCATAAAAATTCCGCCCGATCTAGTGGGCCGTTTATTTCATTAAATTGCGCCACCATGCAGCCGGACAATTTTGAAATTAACCTGTTTGGCGTTGAAACGACGAGCTACGGACGAGCACCAAGAGAAATTGGCACCTTTGAGCAAGCCCACAACGGCACACTGTTCCTTGATGAAGTGGCAGATATGCCGCTGGAAACCCAAGGTAAAATTGTCCGCGTGTTGCAGGAACAGACCTTTCAGCGCGTCGGTGGAGCAACCCGTATCGATGTCGATGTCCGTGTTATTGCTGCTTCGTCAAAAGACCTCTCCGAAGAAATGAATGAAGGCCGGTTTCGTAAAGATTTATTTTACCGCCTCAGCGTCGTGCCAATCGAAATTCCGCCGCTCCGAGACTACCGGGAAGATATCCCGTCGCTGGCCAGGTTTTTCATGACCCAAATGGCTCAGGCAACCGGACGGCCTTCACGCGAATTCTCTGAAGAAGCTATTGCCACTTTGCAAGTCTACACCTGGCCGGGCAATGTTCGCGAATTACGTAATGTGGTGGAGCGGGTTCTTATTATGGCACCGGGCGATACCAACGAAGCCATTCGTTCAGACATGATACCAGCAGAAATCACGTCTTTGGGTCAACAATCTGATTCTGGATTGGATAGAACCGAATTCATGGGCTTACCATTGCGCGAAGCTCGTGAAATTTTTGAACGCGATTATCTTGGTGCGCAAGTCAACAGATTTGGCGGTAATATATCGAAAACTGCCACATTTATTGGTATGGAACGCTCTGCACTTCACCGAAAAATCAAATCGCTCGGTCTCCATTCTGATGATCGCGTCAGGGCAGCTAATGATTAGGTCATTGAGCATCTGAATTTCCTTCATTTTTTATTTAACAGTTTTGTTATAATGGAAAAATTATGAAAGTAATTATCTGCGGCGCTGGGCAAGTTGGTTTTAATATTGCCCGCTATTTAGCTCTGGAAGACAATGAGGTCACTGTTATTGACCAATCCTCCGAACTCACGCGCAAGATCAGTGATACTTTAGATGTAAAAGCCATCCATGGCTTGGCGTCGCACCCGAATGTACTGGCGCAAGCCGGGGCGGTCGATGCGGATATGTTAATTGCCGTTACGCAAGCTGATGAAGTCAATATGGTTGCCTGTCAGGTCGCCCATTCGCTGTTTGAGGTTACCACCAAAATCGCCCGCATTCGACAACAAGGCTACCTTGAAGATAAATGGGCAAATCTTTATTCACGTGATCACATGCCGATTGATGTGGTTATTTCTCCCGAATTGGAAGTTGCCAGAGCGGTCGCCCGACGTCTTAGGGTACCTGGCGCTTTCGATATGATTTCGTTAGTTGACGATAAAGTAAAATTAACCGGCGTACGTTGTGGCGACGATTGCCCGATCGTTAACACGCCGCTGCGCCAGCTTACGCAGTTGTTTCCTGATCTGAATATTACGATCGTTGGCATCGTGCGTGACAATACACCCATCATCCCGACTGCCGATGATGACATGTTGCCGGGAGATGAAGTGTATTTTGTTGCCGATAGCGCCCATATCAAGCGTGCCATGGCGGTCTTTGGCCATGAAGAATCCGAGGCCCGCCGGATGGTGATTTTCGGTGGCGGCAATATTGGTGAATTCTTAGCAGGTGAGATAGAAGCCAATCATCCGTCGGTTAATTTTAAAGTCGTCGAAAACGACAAATCCCGGGCCGAGAGAGTTGCACGCTCGTTGAAACGATCTGTGGTGTTGCAAGGTTCAGTTCTCGATACCGAAATTCTCGAAGAAGCCAATGTCGCCTCGGCAGGAACCGTCATCGCCGTGACTAATGATGATGAAACCAATATTCTCGCTTCTCTGCTGGCTAAACGGATGGGCAGCCGGCGCGCGATTACGTTGATCAATAGTGCAACCTATTTACCACTGATGCCTTCGCTGGGCATTGATGTCGTTGTCAGCCCCCGCAACATTACGGTTTCAACCATCCTCCAGCATGTCCGGCGCGGCCGCATCCATTCGGTTCACACGATACGCGACGGATTCGGCGAAATTATCGAGGCAGAGGCAATGGAGACATCCGGATTGGTAGGGATGCCATTGAAAGAAACTGAGCTTCCGGCCAATGTTCTGGTTGGTGCCATTGTGCGTGAAGACGAAGTTATCGTGCCCCGTAGCGACTCTGTTATCCAAGTCAATGACCGGGTCGTGCTGTTTGCCGCCGCCGAAGCGGTCCGCGAGGTTGAAAAAATGTTCTCTGTTCGCCTCGAATACTTTTAGCAGATCACCATGCCAAGAATTGTCTATGTTAATGGTCGTTATCTGCCGCACCGATACGCCAGCGTCCACATCGAAGATCGCGGTTTTCAATTCGCCGACGGGGTCTATGAAGTGATCGCCATTACTAATGGAAAATTAGTCGACATCGAACCACATTTAGATCGGCTAAATCGTTCCATGGGTGAACTAAATATCGATTTGCCGGTACCTCGCCGCGCATTTGGCTTTATTCTGCGTGAAGTTATCCGGCGCAATCGAGTCACTAATGGCAGCATTTATCTGCAAATTACCCGGGGCGTGGCGGCACGGGATTTTACCTATCCGGAAGGATTACGGCCAAGCTTAGTGATCTATACCAAAAGCACCAAGAAGGCGTCTATAGAGACTGCAAGCCAAGGTCACGCCGTGGTATCTCAGCCCGACATTCGGTGGGCGCGTTGCGATATCAAGACCATTTCTTTGCTGCCATCTGTATTGGCGAAGCGGGCAGCTACCGAAGAAGGTGTCGCCGATGCCTGGTTTGTTAATGAAGAAAGTATCGTAACCGAAGGCACGTCTTCCAATGCGTGGATCGTCACGACAACGAAAGAACTCATTACCCGGCAAACTGATAATTTTATTCTCTCCGGCATCACGCGCCAGACCATATTAAAATTGGCCTCGGATGCAGGACTGACCATTACCGAACGGCCTTTTTCGCTAAAGGAAGCTATGCAGGCGACTGAAGCTTTTACCTCCAGTTCAACTGCATTGGTAAAACCGGTTATCAAAATTAACGGTGTCCAGATTGGCGATGGCCAGGCTGGGCGAGTCACACGCCAATTAATCGAGCACTATTTAAATTACATGGACAACTCATTTTGACCGAGCAAGTAGAATTCCCAGAAGCTATCATTTTTGACTGGGATGATACGTTAGCTAGTAACTGGCAATCCATTCACGGTGCTCTGAATGTGACTTTAAGGGCGATGGGTCATGAGCCATGGTCGATGGAAAAAACCCGTTCTAATGTTCGGATGTCTTTACGTGATAAGTTTCCAAAAATGTTTGGTGGTCGATGGCAAGAGGCGGCCAATATTTTCTATGCTCACATTCGCACCAACCATCTCGATACGTTAAAAAGTTTGGATTTTGCTACTGAGCTTTTAGAGCAAATTACGGCAACTGGAGTTATGCTTGGGGTCGTCAGCAATAAAACCGGTGATCTGTTGCGAGCCGAGTGCAAGCATCTTGGCTGGACCAAGTATTTCACCAATATCGTTGGCGCCAATGATGCAGCAAAAGATAAACCCGCGCCTGACCCGATTTATCTCTGCCTTGACGGCACAGCAATAAATCCAAGCCGGAATACCTGGTATGTCGGCGATGCTCCAACAGATTTAGAATGCGCCCATAACGCAAGTATAACAGCAGTACTGATTAAAGATTCGACAATCATTGCGGATTATGAGCAATTTCCACCTCATCACCACTTTGAAAACCTCAACAAAATGGCGATTTTCCTTGAGGACATGAAACAAAGCCTTTCAAAGTGATTCGAGGCGTGTAATATACTCGTTGGAAGGGCGGTTAAACGAACCTCCAATAAAACTAAATAAAAACAATCAATAAAAGGGGGATATACCCATGGCTGAAAAATCACAGAACGTTCAAGACGTATTTCTAAATCATGTTCGTAAAAGCAAAAATCCAGTCACTGTATTTTTAGTTAATGGCGTAAAGCTTCAGGGTATTATCACTTGGTTTGATAATTTCTCAGTTCTGCTACGTCGGGATGGCCATACTCAACTGGTCTACAAACATGCAATTTCCACGGTGATGCCGTCAGGTCCGGTTCAGCTTTTTGAACCCGAAACTAAGGACCAGGAGGAAGAAGCCAGCGCTGACGCCGAATAGCTTAGGCGTAATTTGAGCTGGAATTCTGCCGATGAAACGCGACCGACTACCGGTCGCTGTCTCGTACTTCATCCGTTTCTAAAATTATCGGCTAGCGATCGCTCTGGTAACGGTGGCGCTTTGCGAGATCCCCAAGGACGCTTGGAAGAAGCGACCCGGCTGGCCGAAGCGATCGAGTTGGAAATCCATCATGCTGAAATCGTCACAATCAATCGGCCAAAGCCGGCAAGCTTACTCGGCGGTGGAACGGTTGAAAGGCTTGAAGGTTATATCGCTCATCATGAAATTGAAGTTGTCGTGATGGATGCCGCTTTGTCGCCGGTGCAACAGCGCAATCTGGAGCAAGCATGGAAAGCCAAAGTCATCGACCGAACCGGGCTCATCCTGGAAATTTTTGGCGCGCGGGCTCGCACCAAGGAAGGTACATTGCAGGTTGAGCTGGCTGCGCTCAGCTATCAACGCTCCCGACTGGTGCGATCCTGGACCCATCTCGAACGTCAGCGTGGTGGTTTTGGCTTTATGGGAGGTCCTGGTGAACGGCAGATT